>JAGBXL010000201.1 GCA_017629325.1 Clostridia bacterium
AGAGTGGGAATGGTAAAGTTAAGCTATAAAGCGGGCGAAGAAAATATACTCACATCACCCTACGCTACATACAAAATGAAAGTAGGCGAAGGTCAGCTTAATCTGTCTCAAAATACCGATTTGGAAGAAAACAAACCCCAAAATGCAGTTAGCTGTGCTGTGATTTTAACTACCAATGGCAAAACCGTAAGCGAGGTAGAATTAGAGCTGGAATATGACGAAACTCTTGCTAATGAAGACTGCATTTACCTTGTTAAACAAACCGAGAACGGCTATGAGGAGTGCGATTTTTCAATAGATAAAGAAGAAAATATAATAAAAACAAAATGCCAGGGTAACGGAATATGGTATCTGGCAGAAAATGAAGATGCAAAAAAGTAAATTCTTTTTGCATCTTTTTGCTTAATGATAAAATATATTTTCACACAGTTTTCACAATGGTGTGATACTATTTATAATGCGGAGGTGGTTTTTGTGGCAAAAATTCTTATTGCCGACGATGAGCAGAAAATACGCCTTGTAATAAGAGAATATGCCGAATTTGAGGGCTATGAGGTTTTTGAGGCAGCCGACGGAATGGAAGCTGTTTCAATGTGCACAGATAATACTTTCGATGCCATTATCCTCGATGTAATGATGCCCCGTTTAGATGGCTTTTCCGCCTGCAAGGAAATTAAAAAAATATGCAATACCCCCGTTCTTATGCTTTCTGCAAGAGGCGAGGAATATGATAAGCTCTTCGGCTTTGAAATCGGCATAGACGATTATGTTGTAAAACCCTTTTCACCAAAAGAAGTTATGGCACGTCTTTCGGTTTTAATAAGAAGACATAATCCTCAAAGCAAGGAAGATGTTATAGAATTCGGCGGATTAAAAATAGATTTTTCAGGAAGAAATGTTTTTGTTGATGGGGTTAAAAAGGAACTCACCCCAAAAGAATTTGAGCTTTTAATCTATATGGTTAAAAACAAGGGCATCGCCCTTTCAAGAGAAAAGCTTCTTTCAAATGTGTGGGGCTTTGATTTTTATGGCGACGACAGAACCGTTGATGCCCACATAAAAATGCTTCGCACATCTCTTGGAATTTACAGAGACTACATAGTAACCCTGCGAGGCTACGGCTATAAATTCGAGGTGTAAGATGCAAAGTAAAAATAAAAAAACAAAATCTGCAATGACCTTTCATTTGTGGAGGGCATTTGCAATGTTTTCAATAGCCATAATGGTTGTGCTGTGGCTACTTCAGGTAATATTTTTAAACACCTTTTATGAGAGCATGAAGAAAAACGAAATATATAAAATCGGAAACGAAATGGTTGAAAAATATAATGCAGATAGCGAAGAGTTTTTCACTAATCTCGAAAATGAAACAATAGGCAGGGGAATATTTGCTCATATTTTTCTTGAAGACGGCAGCCTTTTAAGAACATCTCAAACCGTTTCGGAATTTCAGAATAAAAATGAGTTTACAAAAAGACCTGCATTTTTTATGCGAAATTCCATAAGAGATTTTAATAGCGAAAACTGGAAAAGGTTTCTGGAAAAGGTCAATAGTTCCCAGAGCAAAACTGCAACCTATGTTATATCCTCAAGGCGTAATACAAAAACAATGGTTTACGGAGCATATTTGGGAAAGTCTGTGGGGCAGAATATTTATCTCTACATAAATTCACCGCTTCAGCCCGTTGATGCCACAAGAGTGGTTCTTCAAAATCAACTGCTCATAGTATCTGTTATTTCGGTTTTAGCATCTCTTGCTCTTGCATATTTTATAGCAAGGCGGTTTTCAAAGCCCATAATTAAAACAAGTATCTTTGCAAAAGAGCTGGCAAAGGGCAATTATAATGTTGAATTTACTGCCTACGACTATAAAGAAATATCCGATTTAAGCTCTGTTTTAAATCAAACGGCAAGAGAGCTTGGTAAAACCGAGCAGCTCAGGCGGGATTTAATGGCAAATGTATCTCACGATTTAAAAACCCCCTTAACAATTATAAAATCCTATGCCGAAATGATAAGAGATATATCGGGTGATATAAAAGAAAAAAGAGATGCTCACACAAAGGTTATAATAGATGAATCTCAAAGACTATCAAACCTTGTAAACGATATTTTAAATCTTTCAAAGCTTCAGCAGGGTATAGAATCTTTAAGTTTAAAAAGCTTTTCACTATCTGCCACAGTTAAATCAGCAATAGAAAAATTCAAAATATTTGAAGAGCAAAATGGCTATGAGTTAGAGTGCAATATAGAAGAAAATATAAATGCTTTGGGTGATGAAGCAAAAATTGTTCAGGTACTGAATAACCTTATAATAAATGCAATTAACTATTCGGGAGAAAGTAAAAAGGTATCTGTTTTTCTTACAAAAACAGATAAAAAAGCTCTTATAGAAATTAAAGACTATGGCGAGGGAATATCCAAAGAAGAAATTTCAAAAGTATGGGAAAGATACTACCGCACAGGCAAAGCCCACACAAGAGAAATTGCAGGCACGGGCATAGGTCTTTCAATTGTCAAAGAAATTTTAGAAGCCCACAAAACAAGCTATGGTGTTTTATCAAACGAGGGCGAAGGAACGAGCTTTTGGTTTGAACTTCCCATTTCGGAATAAAAATTGTTTAAAATTTGTTCATATATTGTTCATGTTCATTTAATTTTAATCTATTAAAATTATTATTATAAAATAAAATATCGGAGGAATTGAAAATGAAAATTGATGTAAAAGCCCTTTTTAAAAAGGCAAAGGAAAAGACATCGGGCAAACTGCCACCAAAATTCTGGACAAGATTTTCTAAAAAGCAAAAAATAATAGCAATTGTTCTTGCTGTTTGTGTATTGGCAGGAAGTATTTACGGTGGAACAAAAATTTTTGGCGGAAAAGAAGAGAAAAAAGGCGAAATCACAGCCTTTGCTCATAAGGGCAGCGTTTCCTCGGTAATAGAGGGCAGCGGCACTATTGAAGCACTTCAGCAGTATGAAATAACATCGCTCATAAAAGGTGAGGTTGTTGCCGACTATTTTGAAGAAGGCGACCACGTTGAAAAAGACGATATTTTATATGAAATGGATAACCAAGCAGGCTATGAGGCAATTGATAATGCCTTATCAAGCGTAAAGAGGGCACAAAGAACATGTTCTAATGCCACAGAAGATATTGCAAACCTTATTGTTAAATCACAAACAAATGGCACAGTAACAAATGTTTACATAGAAAAAGGCGACAGTGTTGGTGCAAATGCAAAAATTGCCGATGTAATAGATAATTCAAGTATGATACTAAAAATTCAGTTCCTCGAAGACTATGCCCGTCAGATGATAGCAAATGTAAGCACCGCCACAGTAACTCTCACCAAAAATGGTACAGTCCTTCCCGGCATAGTTACCAAAATCTCAACAGGCTCTGTTATAAGTGCAGTTGGTTCAAAGGTAACAAATGTTGAAATTCTTGTTTCAAACCCTGGTGCCATTAAAGAGGGCGACTATGCCACTGCCGAGGTTGGCTCATTTGCATGCAGCAGCGAGGGCACATTTGCAAATTCAGGCAAAAGCACCATAACCGCCAAAGTTTCCGGCACAGTTGAAGCATTAGATATAATGGTTGGCGATTCTGTTAAATATGGTCAGCGAGTTGCGGTTTTATCTAACGAAAATGTAACAGATATCGATGAAACCTATGATAACTACGAAGAAGCACAGAAAAAATATAACGATGCCGTAGAGGGCTTAGAGGACTACACCGTAAAAGCTCCAATTTCGGGCACAATTATTCAAAAAAATATTAAAGCGGGCGAAAAGCTTGAAAGCATGAGTGGCGGCTCTGTTATGGCAATAATTGCCGACCTTTCCGCACTTGTTTTTGAAATGAGCGTAGATGAATTAGATATTTCAAAATTAAGCGTTGGTATGGACGTTGACGTTAAGGCAGATGCCATAGAAAATGTAACCTTTGGTGCAAAGGTAACAAGCATAAGCATTGTTGGCTCATCAAATAACGGCGTAACATCATATCCTGTTAAAATCACTCTTAATCCAAAAGATAAGCAGACAGGTGCTGCCCAAATGAACTATGATAAACTCATTCCCGGGCTAAATGTTTCTGCCAGTGTTGTTATAGAAAGAGTAGAAGATGTAATAGTTGTTCCCGTATCTGCAGTAAGAAGAGGCAACATAGTTATTGTAAGTGAAGACAGTAAGTCCGAGGGAATAACAATAGAAGAAAGCCTTGAGGCTTCAAGGAGTGCTTTTTCCGGAGCGTCAGGCGGTTTTGGTAAAAACACCGCATCTTCCGACGGCAACAAAACATCAGTAGGCGGTAAAAATGCACGCATGGGTATAAAAAGCAGTGGGGAGATATCAGGCACAAATAAAAATACCACTAAGCAAAACGGCGGAAATTACGGCAATTATTCAGGAGGCAAAAACTATGGCGGTAGCGGTAACTATGGTGCTAATTCCGACGCAGCCCGTTTCCAGAAAGGTGCAGCTTCCTCCGATGCTGATAGCTTCACCAAACCAAATATGCCTTCAAATAATGGTGGCTATAAAAATGGTGGATATAAAGGCGGCATGAACAATAAAAATGCCGGTTCAGTTCCATCAAAAGATAATTTTGAAAATAAAGGTAGCAACAAGAATATAAAATCCGACGGAAAATCTAAATCAAACGAAAAAACAGAAGATAAAACAAAATCAAACAGTAAAAATGAAAATAATAAGAATTCAGGTAATATGCAAAACCAAGCCGCAGAGCGTATAAAATCAATGCTCGAATCAGTAGAGGTTCCCGAAGGCTACAAGGCAATTATTGTTGAAACAGGTCTTTCCGACGAAAGCTTTATTGAAATTAAAAGAGGTCTTTCCGAGGGTGATAAGGTTCTTCTTCCCGATGCAACCCAGTCTGGCGGAGCAGCAGGCGGTATGGGCGGCTTTGGCGGTATGGGCGGCATGAACAGAATGCCAGGAATGACTGGCGGTATGGGCGGTAACAGAAACTTTGGCTCAAATAACCGTTCAGGCTCTTCAAATAGGTCAGGCTCTTCGTCAAACCGTAGCTTTGGTTCCAGATAATATATTGTAAAAACATATTTAAAGGATTTTGTTATGATAGAATTAAAAGATATATATAAAATATATTCCGACGGCGACAGCGAAATCAGAGCTCTCGACGGTGTATCACTGTTTGTAGATAAGGGTGAGTTTGTTGCCATAGTCGGCTCTTCAGGCTCGGGTAAGTCAACCTGCATGAACATTGTAGGCTGCCTCGATATCCCAACAAGCGGCAAATATTTTTTAAACGGCAACGATGTGAGCGAACTTAGTGAAAAAGAGCTTGCCCATATCCGCAACCGTGAGCTTGGCTTTGTTTTTCAGCAGTATAACCTTATTCCAAAGCTAAATGTTTTGGAAAATGTTGAGCTTCCTCTTTTATATAAGGGTGTAAAGGCAAAAGAGAGAAAGCAAATGGCAATGATGGCTCTGGAGAGGGTTGGTCTTGCCGATAGGGCAAATAAATTCCCCTCACAGCTCTCGGGCGGTCAGCAGCAAAGGGTTTCAATAGCAAGGGCACTCGCGGGCAATCCCCCTGTTATTTTAGCCGATGAGCCAACAGGTGCTCTTGATTCAAAAACAGGTAAAGAGGTTTTAGAATTTTTAAAGCAGCTAAATAGCGAGGGTACAACAGTTGTTTTAATTACTCACGATAACGATATAGCTGCACAAATAAAAAGAGTAGTTAGAATTCACGATGGAAAAATCGTGTCCGACGAAACAAAGGAGGGCAACTAAACCATGAATTTAAAACAAGCTTTCAGCCTTGCCCTCAAGAGTTTATCGGGCTCAAAAATGCGTGCAATCCTCACCATGCTCGGCATTATCATAGGTGTTGCAGCAGTTATAATAATAGTTAGCCTTGTAAATGGTGTAACAAGCGATTTGGTTGCACAGTTTGAAAAAATGGGCTCCACCACAATAAATGTGTCTATAATGGGCAGAGGCGGTAACCGTAGTGTTTCCATAGACGATATGCAGGATTTGGTAAACGATAATCCCAAGCTTTTAAAGGCAATGTCGCCAAGCATCACCTTAAATGGTGCAACTACCAAAAATGGCTCACTCAATGTCAACCCTGCAACACTTGCGGGCGTAAATGAATACTATGCCGATATAAAGGGACACGAAATTCTCTATGGCAGAGGACTCCAGTATGCCGACAGTGAATATCGCCTCAGAAACTGTGTTATAGGCACCTATGTTGCAAATGAGCTTTTTGGCAGCAAAAATGCAATAGGGCAGAGCCTTAAAATAAACGGCATAACCTTTGATGTTGTAGGTGTTATTGATGAAACTGCCGATAGCAAAGAAGCAAGTGCCGATGATATCGTTCTCATTCCCTACACAATGGCTCAAAAAATAACCTCGGGCTTTAGCCGTGGCACCTATATTTTTAATGCCGCATCTAAAGAGGTTTCCAGTGAGGCACAAAGTTTAATAGAAGATTATCTTTTCAAGGTTTTTGCATCTGAAAATGCCTATCGTGTTTCAAATATGAGCGAAATGATAGACACCATAAACGAAATGACAGGCACCATGTCTTTAATGCTTGCTTGCATAGCGGGTGTATCGCTACTGGTTGGCGGTATCGGTATTATGAACATAATGCTTGTATCTGTAACCGAAAGAACAAGAGAAATAGGCATAAGAAAATCCCTGGGTGCAACCCCCTGGGATATAATGAGTCAGTTTGTTGTTGAAGCCATAACAGTAAGCTGCCTTGGCGGTTTAATAGGCATAGCTCTTGGCATTATCGGCTCCTACGGGGTGGGGGCGATAATGGATATGAAAGCCGTAATCTCGTTTGTTTCAATATTTATATCTTTCACAGTTTCGGCTCTTATCGGTATAGCCTTTGGCTATTTCCCTGCAAAAAAAGCTGCGCGTCTTAACCCCATAGATGCACTCAGATATGATTAATAAAGGAGGAGATTTCAAATGAAAAAAATATTATCCCTTATTCTTTGTGCTTGTATTCTTTTGTCATCTTCTATGATTTCTATGGCTGGCACACCCGCCGATTCTGTTAAAATTCTTAATGCTTTAGGCGTAATGCAAGGCGACCCAAATGGCAATATGCGTGAAAACGACCTTGTAAAACGCTCGGAATTTGCCAAAATGGCAGTTCTTTTATCAGCATATAAAAATAAAGTTTCTCTAAATTCCAAAATATCTGTTTTCACCGACTGCACCGCAGACCACTGGGCAGCACCCTATGTTCGTGTTGCCGCTGAAAATGGCATAATAGAAGGCTATTCAAACGGTATATTTGGTCCCGACGATAACATAAACTACGCTCAGGCAGTAACAATTGCCTTAAGGCTTTTAGGCTATACCGATGCCGACTTTGGCAACACCTATCCCGAAGGTCAGCTTGCAATGGCACAGAGCTTAAAGCTTGGCGAAGGCTTGTCAAAGGGAAGCGAAGAATTTATGACAAGACTCGATGTGGCAGTTGTTTTAAACAATATGCTTTTAACAAGCAAAAAAGATTCGGGCACAAACTATATTGAATCTATAAATTATAAAATAAAAGAAGACACCGTAATCGTTGCCACAAACGATGAAGATGCATCTGTTGCACCAGGAAAAGTGTTTACAACAAACGGGGAGTATGTAATAGATTCTTCTTTTGATAAAACTCTTGTGGGCTGCAAGGGTAGTGCCATATCCGATTCCGAGGGTAAGCTTTTAACCCTTGTTAAACATGAGGGCTATGCCGATAAATATTCTGTAAATGCAGTTGGCTCTGGCTTTGTATCTTTAGTTGGTGCAAAAGGCACTATGACCCTCCAGTGCGACGACGGCACCTTAAGCTATAAAGGAACCACCAAAACCAATTTCGGCAGCTTAAAATCTCA
>JAGBXL010000202.1 GCA_017629325.1 Clostridia bacterium
AAAAGGGATATGATTATGTGATGGAAAAATTAAGGGATAAGAAATAATATAGAATGCTTGAAATCCGCCCGGTAGGGCGGATTTCTTCTTTACTTATTCACTATTCCCTATTACTTTTTACCTGATTTTATCAATAGCCAAGTTCTTCTCCTACGAGTATGACTTTAACACGGTCTTTTATTCTCTGATGTGCCATAACAACGTAGCTGCAGCATATTCTGCCGTCAGATTCGCAACCATCGCACATAAAGGGGTTTTCTTTTGTTAAAGAAACGCATTTGCCTGTCTTTCTGCAGAATGTGTCAATATTTAATCTCTCGCAGTTTGGAGGTGCGGCTTTTTCTTTAACTCTTAATACCGCTTCATCTGTATTTTCAACTATTTTATTATAGCCTGCAACAACAATAAGCTGCTTTGGTCCAAAGAGCATTGCGGCAACACGGTTTGAATTACCATCTACATTATAGAGCTCGCCGTTTAAGGTTATTGCATTTGAACTTGAAAGGTAGGTATCGCAGAAAAATGATTTTCTGTATATATCCATTTTTTCTTCGTCGGTTTTAGCTTTTGAACGGTCTAAAAATTCATACCTGCCGTTTGAAAGCATATCGGTTATGCCGCATTCTTTTAGCGTCATACTGCCGCCAATGGAAACACTTGAGCCATCGGGCATTAAATCTTTTACCTTTTGGAGTGCTTCTTCTTTGGTGGAAACGATAAAGGTTTGCATATTGTTTTTATTAAGAGCTTTGGCTGTTTTTTCTAAAAGCTCATTTGTTTTTGTTATATTAGGCATTTTCTTCCTCCTTATTTTGCTTCTTCCAGAAGCTTTTGAAGATCGGATATTTTGCTTTTTAATATAAGGTATTTAACAGAGCCGTTTTTTGAAACCGAATAGTAGCGGTCATTGTGGCTTGAAAAGATAACAACATCAGAGGAAGTGCTATCTTTATAGTTAAATGTAATCATTATTTCTCCGCCGTTTTGAGAGCCAAGGTAGATATCATCTGCCATAAGCCCGCAAAGAGCAGGAAAGATGCTTTGATTAAGGGTGTCGTAGGAAATTTCCTTTCCATTTATTATTCCCTTATCACTAAGGAAATCTAGTCTATAATCTTTTGGACCATCTATTATAACATTTTTAATGTTTGTCATTTTGGTGAGCGTAATGTTTCTGTCGGCAAGGTCAATTGTTTTTAAAGCTATATAGGGGTTATCGGAAAGAGAAACCTCATAGATGGTTTTATTATCATCTATGCTTATATAGTATTTTCCTGCAGTTTGAGAGGAAAAATATACTGTTTGTTTCTTTCCGTCGGCATCGGTTAAGGCAATATATTTACTTTTACCGCCAAGACCAAAGCTACTAAAATCACCGTTATCCGATGCAAAATCAACTATTTTGATTTGCTTTAAAGGCTCTACAATTTTACTATTTACAGCTTCATCGTTTGCAGCAATCTTAAGTGGCGATATGATTTTCCACGAATTAAATTCTGCCTTATCTTTATTGATGCTTCCCTTCTCCAGCACAAATTTTTCTGTGCTGGAATAATCAATCGAAACAAGATTTTCTATATCTACCCTTAATGATGCACTGTTTCTGTATGCTTTAAGAGGTGCAAAAACAGGTGCTACGCTATCCAGGTGGGCAAGGTATATGCCATCTGTAAGGCTGGTGGTAATATAACAAAGAGTACCGTCGGTTGTTGTCATACCCAAAGTGATGGTTATTTCACCAAGCTCCGATTCAAAGCTAAGATACTCAGATTCTTCATTTATAAGGCAATCTTCTTTTTTAATGCTACCATCATCTATGAGTTCGTCGTAGCTGATATCGGCAATTGAAGATGCCAAAGAATTAACCGCACTTGTGCTTATTGAGGTGTTGGGGCTGCCATCTAATGACCAGCTGCCGTCTTCTTTAACAAGGGTGAATTTCTCATCTGAAAGCTTAACAGTTATAAGATTTATTGTTTCGGAATCTATATCAAAAATATAATTAGTGGTGTAATCATCATTGATATCAGAAGATATATCGCCGTTATTTTCGTTATTCCCGCCAAGCATTGTTACAGCTAAAAGAACGCCTAAAAGCACAATAACAGCTATAAGGGGAACGAGTATTTTTTTATTAAACATCAGGAATATCTCCTTTTAAGCCAGGTTATGAGGCCCCAGGCAAGAATTATAACAGGAATAACAACAATGGTTATTATTGTGTAGATAAAAATGCTTAATTGATTTATTATAACCTTATCCTGAACAATGTTTTTAGGCATTATATAAAAGCTTGAGGGTTGGTCGGTTATATAGGCAAAGATACCCGATATAAATTTGCGGTTTGCACTCTCATCGAGGAGTGTGTAAAACTGCGAAGTTTCCGAAGAATAATCACCCATAAATAAACTTGTGCCCATTACAAACATATTGGAACGGCTATCTATGGAATTCTGCTTTGTGAGCATAACCGCAAGATTTGATTTTTTGCGGATATCCCCTTCTTCAAAGGAATCAACAGAAGAATAAACATTTTCTTTGATATAGCCGTTTTCACCTGTTGTGGCAAGAACAGTTGATGTTACACCTATTTTATCTTTTAAAACTACGGGGCGTGCAAGGGGGAAAACAGTTTGCTGACCGCTTATTCCCATTGATTTTACAATTTCGTTATCCACCAAGTTACCTAGGATATATGTTTTATAACCTGCGTAATTAGACTGGTCGTCGTCGGCTGCCATACCATATTCAAAACTTGCTCCCCATTCAGACATATAGCCAAAGAGGTTTGTTAAATCACCTGTTATAACATCGGCAAGAATGATAATATCACCGCCGTCTTTAAGATATGAATCTATCTTTTCAATTTCTTCGGCAGAATAGTCGGTTTCGGGCGAAGCTAAAATAAGAACATCTGCTTTTTCGGGGATATTTTGTGTGGAAAGAGAAAGGTCTTTAAATTCATAGCCCGAGCCTGGAAGAATTTTTGTGCGGAATATTTCACTATCGAATTTTTCGCCATGGCCTGTTAAAACACAGGCTGTTATGTTGCTGCCCTTTGTAACCTTAACAATTGCAGATGAAAAATACTGTTCGCCGCTTAGGGCACCTGCAAGAATACTGTTGGTGGATTTATCCTTATACATCATAAGAAGGTCGTTTACCGAAACAACTGTATACATTCTTTCGGTTTCAAAAATGATGTGATAATCGTTTGCAAGGGGTTTGCCGTCTAACTGATATTTATTTAAAACGGCAGGATTACGCTTGGTATTTACTCTTGAATATTTTATTTTTGAAGATGTTCTCTCATATTTTTTTAATATCTCGTCTATTTGAATCATTTCTCTTGAATTATCGGTTTCGGGAATAAGAGATATTATTTTAACCTCTGTATCCAAATCTTTTAAAACATCTTTTGTGGTGTCGGAAAAGCTTAAGATATTATCTTTGGTAAGGTCTATTTTATGAGAAATTTTATTTGATACCACTGAAGCTATAAGGTTTACAATGATTATTGCAACAATCATAAGTATTGCAGAGGTCATTGCTGTGTAGGCATATTTTCTTTTTTTATTCATAGCAATACCTC
>JAGBXL010000203.1 GCA_017629325.1 Clostridia bacterium
CCTTAGCGGTTATCAGATAACAATGTTTCCTGAAATCCACAAATTTGAAAACTGCGATGAAGGAATAATGTCGGGCTTATTTACAAAATGCTATGTGGCATTTAACCGCGCCGACCATGCTTACCTTTTAAAATGCAAATACATTCTTTTAAAGCTTCTCTATACTATATGCACATTTGAAAGCGAATATAGCTTTTCAAAAATAGGAAAAGCAATTAAATACATAGATATTAATTATTTAAACGAAATAAATGTGGGAGAGCTTGCAAAAATGTGCAATCTTGGCGAATGTATGTTCCGCAGATGCTTTAAAGAAGAAACAGGCACATCTCCGCTGAAATACAGAAACAAACTGAGGATTGAGCGCGCATACGAAATGCTTACTCAAACAAACTGTTCTGTTGCAGAGGCTATGGAAATCACCGGATTTTATGATGCTTCTTATTTTAATAAAACCTTTAAACTCTACATAGGAAAAAGTCCGTCTCAATGCAAGCTGAAATCAAAGTAAATGTGATTTTCCAACTACCGATTTAGCTGCAAAAGCTGATAAAATCCCAATCAGAATGCCAAATAATACATCAGATGGAAAGTGCACGTAGAGATACAATCTTGAAAATGCAATGAGTCCGGCTAATAAGGCGCACACTGTTCCCCATTTTCTATTAGTATACCACACAGAAAATGCAGCAGCAAATGAGGATGAGCTGTGTCCTGACGGAAACGAAAAGTCATGGGGCTCATTTATAAGAAGCTTTATTCCTTCTGCATATTCGTAGGGTCTTACTCTGGCTATGAGAGGCTTTAAGCTTAAATTACATATAATTAAATTTATCAAAAGAGCCAGTAGTATGCACACACCTGTTCTCCTGTGCTTTTTTACAAAACACAACCCAAGACCAAGAGCTATCCACAAAAAACCTTTATCACCAAGATGTGTGATAAAAGTTAAAATCAAATCAAGAAAGCTGCATCGGAGCATTTGTATTAAATTTAATATTGCAAGTTCGGTTTCAAGAATAAATTCTGCCATTTTGTTTCACCTTTGTATTTTTATTGAATATTAACATATTCAAATTTATTTGTCAACGAAAAAGGAAATACAGTTCTTGCATTTATAAGAAGTAATGTGGTAAAATGTATATGTTAAAAACCATATTTTTGGAGGCATTAATATGAGCAAAGAAAGATTTATAGAAATATACACTCAAAATATCAAACGCGAAGGGGCAGATAAGCTTCTTAGTTACCTTTGTGACAGTTGTGATTTTTTTACAGCGCCTGCAAGTGCAAGATTTCACTCAAGCTATGCCGGAGGACTTTGCGACCACAGTCTCAATGTGTATGACTGTCTTAAAAGCTATATGGAAAGAGAAAGAGATAAAGACACATATAAGCTTTGTGCAAGTGATGAATCTATTGCAATCGTGTCACTTCTCCATGATTTATGCAAAATAAATATGTATGTTCCCTCAACAAGAAATGTTAAGGATGCATCAGGCGTGTGGCATCAGGTGCCTACATATTCCTATGATGACCGTCTCCCCTATGGTCATGGTGAAAAATCTGTTTATATTATATCG
>JAGBXL010000204.1 GCA_017629325.1 Clostridia bacterium
AGGGCTCTATCGTTCATATCCATAACACGCTTAAACACGATGGTTGTAACATCAATACCAAGCTCGTTGCCCTGCTTTATGTGGTTATCTAAAAGTGCTGCCAAAAGATTATGGGCACTTGTTATGGCGTGCATATCGCCTGTGAAATGAAGATTTATATCTTCCATAGGAACTACCTGGGCATATCCGCCGCCTGCAGCACCACCTTTAACACCCATAACGGGGCCAAGAGAGGGCTCGCGAAGAGCTATTATGGCATTTTTGCCGAGTTTACCCATTGCCTCGCCTATTCCAACAGATGTTGTTGTTTTACCTTCACCTGCAGGTGTGGGGTTTATGGCAGTTACCAAAATAAGCTTTCCGTCTTCTTTATTTTCAAGGCGTTTATAAACCTCAGGAAGAATTTTGGCTTTGTATTTGCCGTAGTAATCAATATCATTTTCAGTAAGACCTATTGATGAAGCGATTTCACCTATGTGCTTCATTTTGGCATTTTGAGCAATCTGAATGTCTGTTAACATTTTTATCATCCTCTCTTATAAATAAGGCATACCGAATGTGAGGATATGCCCTCTTTTCTACCCTCGAAGCCTAAGCTTTCGGTTGTAGTGGCTTTTATATTTACCTGATTTACATCAAGTTTTAATACTTCTGCTATATTTTTTCTCATTTGGTCGATATATGGTGCAAGCTTTGGCTTTTGACAAACAATGGTTGCATCTATATTTGATATTATATAATCTTCCTTTAAAAGAAGCTCATATACCTTTTCCAAAAGAAATAAACTGTTTATATCTTTAAAGCTACTATCGTTATCGGGGAAGTGCCTGCCGATATCACCCATTGCAGCAGCTCCTAAAAGAGAATCCATTATTGCATGAACAAGAACATCGGCATCGGAATGACCCAGAAGCCCCTTTTCATAGGGAATGTGGACTCCTCCAAGGATAAGCTTTCGGTTTTCGGTGAGCTTATGAACATCATAGCCTATGCCAACTCTCATTTGTTTTCACTGCCTTTCATAAAGACCTTTGCAATTTCTATATCGGATTTTGTGGTAATTTTAATGTTTTTATAGCTTCCTTCAACAAGAACAATTTTTTTGCCGTAGTATTCCATTACCGAGCAATCATCTGTGCCTTCAAAACCGTTTTTAATAGCATATTCATGGGCAGATATAAGCTCGCTAGTTAAAAAAGCCTGTGGAGTTTGAATTTGCCAGAGTTTGCTCCTTTGGGGTGTGTTTGTTACAAGGTTATTTTCATCTGCTTCTTTGATGGTGTCTTTAACCTTTACTGCAAGGGTGCATGAATTACCTTTTAAAAGCTCATTATAAAGCTTTTCTATATGAGGTTCTTCTACAAGGCATCTTACGGCATCGTGAACTAAAACATATTTGGCATCTGCATTTTTTATTCCCAGATACACAGATTCCTGCCTTGTTTTGCCACCCTTTACAACCACAACATCTTTTTTTAGCCTTGATGAAAGGCTCTTACACAAATCAATGAAATCACCATGACAAACAATAATTATTTTATCTACAAAGCTGCAGTTTTCAAACACAGAAAGTGTGTGTGAAATTATTTCCTTGCCATTTATTTTTAAAAACTGTTTAGGGATATCACAGCCCATGCGCGAGCCTGTTCCCCCTGCAACAATTACTGCCGCTAAATTTTTATTCAAGGCATTATACCCCTTTTTATCAGTTTAAAAACTTATCTGTTTGGTTAATCATTAAATCTTTTTCGCAAACTGTGTTGAAACGAGGTGTTTTGCTTCTTAATTCGTCGAGCTGAGGTGGAATTTTAATATTTCCTTCTTTTGCAAGAATATCGAGAAGGTCGAATTCTGATTTATCGCTTAAATTAATATTTGGAGCTAAAGCGGAAATAACAGCCTCGTTAAATTTAAAGGGATTTGCAGTTGATGCAATTACGGTTGGTGTTTTATCACCTGTTTCATTAAGATAATTTTCGTAAACATTAACTGCAACCGAGGTGTGTGTGTCGATAACATAATTATATTTTTTAAATGTTTCGGCAATAGTTTTCACTGTGTTTTCATCGCTGCAGTAGCCTGCAACAAAAATTTCTTTGATTTTATTTAATATATCATCGGAAACAGTGTATTTTCCTGTTTCGTTAAGGCTTGACATATAGGAAGCTATGAGCTCATCGTTAGAATCCGAAAGATGATATAAAAGTCTTTCAAGATTACTTGAAATGAGAATATCCATTGAGGGTGAAATTGTTGTGTGGAAGCTGCGGTTTCTATTATATGTACCGGTAGTGATAAAATCTGTTA
>JAGBXL010000205.1 GCA_017629325.1 Clostridia bacterium
CTTCTTCGTTTATTTTTGAACCTATAACACAAATTCTGCCTATTACAGCAGCACTTCCTTCTCTAACAACAGGCTCACCGGGCACATAGTCAAAGTGTATCCATTTTCCGCACTCACATTCAACTATGCCCTTTGCACGAAGAACTGTGCCATATTTTTCAAAATCCGAAAGCTCTGAGAGTGCATTTTTAATCTGCTCTTTTGTATATTTTTTGGTTGTTTCTGTTCCCCAGCTTGCAAACACATCGTCAGCGTGGTGATGATGGTGGTCGTGATGATGTTCATGGCAGTCGCAGTGTTCGTCATGGTGATGATGCTCGTGGCAGTCGCAGTGTTCACCATGGTGATGATGCTCGTGGCAATCGCAGTGTTCATCGTGGTGATGATGCTCGTGGCAATCGCAGTGCTCATCGTGGTGATGATGCTCGTGGCAATCGCAGTGCTCATCGTGGTGATGATGCTCGTGGCAGCCACAGTGTTCACCATGGTGATGATGCTCACTTTCTTCAAGGCTTTTTAAATCTTTTTCAAGAGTATTTTCTTTTTCCATTGCTAAAAGAATTTCCGTGCCTGTTATTTTATCCCATGGAGTTGCAACAATGACTGCATCTTTGTTGTGCTCACGGATTAGTTCTATTGCTTTTTCTGTTTTTTCGTCTGATGCAGAATCTGTGTGGCTTAAAACAATTGAGCTTGCATGCTCTATCTGGTCATTAAAAAATTCGCCAAAGTTTTTCATATACATTTTGCATTTATTGGCATCAACAACTGTGGTGAAAGCATTTAAAACAGCACCCTCGGAATCTATATTTTTAACTGCCTTTATAACATCAGATAATTTCCCAACACCCGAGGGTTCAATAAGAATTCTGTCGGGCGCATACTCTGAAAGCACCTTTTGGAGAGCCTTGCCAAAATCACCCACTAAAGAGCAACAAATGCAGCCTGAATTCATTTCGTTAACTTCTATTCCGGCATCTTGCATAAAGCCGCCATCTATACCAATTTCGCCAAATTCGTTTTCAATTAAAACTATTCTTTCGCCCTTATACGCTTCCAAAATAAGCTTTTTAATAAGGGTGGTTTTTCCGGCACCTAAAAAGCCTGAAAAGATATCTATTTTTGTCATTTTTAAGCACTTCCTTTTTTAATTATATAATGTCCAGAAAGCTATCATTCTAACATATTATTATATAACAGAAACCTTGTAAAGTCAAATAAAAATAAGGGGGTAAACCCCTTATTTTTTAAGGGAATAGGAAAAAATGTTTCAGAATGGACAAAGTGAACCCCAAGTAAGAATTTATCTTACTTGGGGTGGTAACCCGAAGCTGTACAAAGGTACTGCGAGTGGTGAACTTTGTTCATAGCAAAAAGGAAGATAATGAAGAAAAAATATCATAAAAGATATTTTTTCAACATATAACAATAAAATGATAATTTTGCACAAAATTATTTTATTTAGTTTTTATTACTGCCTTTTTGCGTTCTGGACCTTTTTTACATTCCCTTTTATTTGAGCATATTTATAATTGAATTTACCGCACTTCTCGAAACAGGTGTTTTTCCATATAGTGCCTTTGCCAGATTAACTGCAGTCTGATATCTTTTGGCTTCAGCATCACTTTTCAGCTTTTCATTTTTATATTCTGCCTC
>JAGBXL010000206.1 GCA_017629325.1 Clostridia bacterium
AGTATGTGTCTATCATTTTAATTTCGGTTATGGTGGGATCGCGTTTTTCTGATGCGAAATATTCGCGGCAGAATTTAATATCGTCTATATCCATAGCCAGACCATTTTCATTTATGAAGCCTGCAAGCTCATCATCTGTCATTTTTATAAAGCCTTCAACAACCTTAACGGGCTCGGGAACTATTGTTTCTGCAGCTAATGTTTTGTAGGTATCGAGAGTTGCAAGGCGGCTATCCACAGGGTTTATAACATATTTTTTAATTGCCTGAACATCTGCATCTGTGATATCACCGTTTAAAATATAAACCTTTGCAGATTTAACTGTGGGACGGTTTGCCTGACTCATAAGCTGAATACACTGTGATGCGGAATCGGCTCTCTGGTCAAACTGACCTGGAAGATATTCAACCGCAAATACTATCCCCTCTGTTTTGGGAAGCTCGTCATAAATATTATCAAGCTGAGGCTCAGAGAAAACTGTGCGTTTACTCTTTTCAAAAATTTCTTCTGTGATGTTTTCAACATCGTATCTGTTAAGAACTCTTACAGATTCAAGATTTTTAATTCCCAAAAGGGATTTTGCTTCGGAAAGAAGCCCTCTTGCTTCGTTATCGAGTCCTTCCTTTTTTTCACAATAAATTCTGTATACCAATGTGTTTCATCCTTTCGTAAGGAATTATTTGGGGCGAAGCCCCAGTGAAAAGTGAATAAATGAATAGTTATGGTGCAAAACCGCTTGCGGTTTTTAAAATAACGATTGCTCCGCAATCTACACCTCATCAGTCAGCTAGGCTGACAGCTTCTCCTCAAGGAGAAGCCTCTGCACCATAATTTTAGTTTTCTCTATTGAGAATATCAAGTGCTTTTTTACCAATGTCGCTTCGCTGATATTTATTTTCAAAGCTTACCTTTTCGCTTGCGGCATAGGCTTTTTTAATTGCATCTTCTAAATTATCGGCTGTGGCGGTTATGCCAAGAACTCTTCCGCCGTTTGTTACAACCTTACCGTCTTTAAGAGCTGTTCCTGCATGATAAACAAAGGAACCTTCAGGAAGGCTTTCCTCTGTGATAACAAAGCCTTTATCATATTTTTGGGGGTAACCCTTTGATGCAGCTATTACACAAGCAGCAGCACCTTTTGAAAATTCAACTTCCTGATTTTCCAGGGTTCCATTTGCCACAGAACGCATAATATCAAAAAGGTCGGATTTTAAAAGAGGAAGAACAACCTGTGTTTCGGGGTCGCCAAAACGGCAGTTATATTCTATTACCTTTGGACCTTTTGGTGTGAGCATGAGCCCAAAATAAAGGCAACCTTTAAAGGTTCTGCCCTCTTTATTCATAGCTTCCATAGTGGGAATAAAGATTGTTTCCATACATTCTTTTGCTATGCTTTCAGTATAGCAGGGGTTGGGAGCGATTGTTCCCATTCCGCCGGTGTTTAAGCCTTCGTCATTATCCAGTGCTCTTTTGTGGTCCATAGAAGAAACCATGGGCTTTAAGCACTTGCCGTCGGTAAAGCAAAGAACAGATACCTCGGGGCCTGTTAAAAATTCTTCTATAACAATATTATTGCCGCTTGCACCAAAGACCTTATCCTTCATTATCATATCGATGGCATCTTTGGCTTCTTCAAGGTTTGGTGCTATTATAACACCTTTTCCAAGAGCAAGCCCATCTGCTTTTATAACGATTGGGAAATCGCAGCTATTTAAATATTCCTTTGCTTTTTCGCTATCTGAAAAAACTTCATAAGCGGCTGTTGGAATATTATATTTTTTCATAAGGTTTTTTGAAAAAACCTTGCTGCCTTCGATTATTGCAGCATTGGCTCTGGGGCCAAAAGCATCTATGCCTTTTTCGTTGAGTGCATCTACAACACCTAAAACAAGAGGATCGTCGGGAGCAACAACTGCAAAATCAATTTTATTATCTACTGCAAATTCAACAATTTTTTCTTTATCTGTTGCACCAATGGCAACGCACTGGGCCTCTTTGGCTATTCCGCCGTTGCCGGGGAGAGCATAGATTTTATCTATTTCAGAATTCTTTTTAAGGCTGTGGATAATGGCGTGTTCTCTGCCGCCACCGCCTATAACCATTACTTTCATATTGTTAGTCCTTTCGTTAAAATACTCGCAACTGCTTAAGGGTTTATTTACCGCTGCAAACCTTTTCAACTGAAAGAGGAAGAATAATCCATTCCGCCTGTTGCATAACCTTAAGCTGCAAGCTTTCAGGAGTGTCGTCATCTGCGATTTCAACTGCTTTTTGCATTATGATTTCGCCGCCGTCGGTAATTTCGTTTACAAAATGAGTTGTTGCACCAGTTACCTTAACACCCTTTTTAAGAGCCGCTTCGTGAACTTTAAGCCCGTAGAAACCGTCGCCGCAAAAAGATGGAATTAAAGACGGGTGAACATTTATAATTTTTTTATTGTATTTTTTTACAAAGCCTTCGGAAAGGATTGAAAGAAAGCCTGCAAGAACAATAAAGTCGATTTTTCTATCTTCCAAAACCTTTATTAAAGAGGCTTCAAAATCTTTTCCTCTGGGGATATATATTCCCTCAATATCTGCATTCTTTGCTCTTTCCAGGGCATAGGCACTTTCTTTATTTGAAACAACGAGTGATATTGTGCCGCTTTTTATGATGCCTTTCTTTTGTGCATCTATAAGAGCCTGCAGATTGGTGCCGCCGCCGCTAACTAAAACGGCAACATTTTTTCTTACCATAACTGCACCCCGCTGCCCTTTACGATTTCACCGATTATATAGGCATCTTTGCATGCGCCAAGAGCCTTATCGGCATCTTCTTTAGGAACAACTATGCTCATACCAACACCCATGTTATAAGTGTTAAACATATCTCTTTCGGGAATACCGCCAAGTTTTGCAAGCATATTAAATATGGGGTGAATTTTTACTGCATTCTTTTCTATTTTAGCACCAAAGCCTTCGGGGATACTTCTTGGAATATTTTCATAGAAGCC
>JAGBXL010000207.1 GCA_017629325.1 Clostridia bacterium
ACCTTCGGCAATTTTTCTTCCTATGCCTCTTGTTCCTCCTGTGATAAAAACAGTTTGGCTCATACCTATCACCCACTATTTTTTATTAACTATCATTGTTTCATCCCGTTCAAGAGGGATGCTGAAAAGCTGATACTCATCTTTTTCAGGTTTTTTTCCATCTATTAAAATCTGCACTTTTTCAATGTCGGGAAGTCGGGTAAGAGAATTAACAACTGAATACACAATGGTACGCTGAGAAGGGCCATCGTCATCTTCTTTTGGCATAAACTCCGCCGAGAAATTAACAAAGCAAATTCCGCCTGTTGTTTCTGCACTTATAAGCTGCACTCCATCGGGCAAGGTACGCACATAGCTACTTGATACAGGCCCTCTTATAAGCTCATTTACAACGGTTTTTTCAAGGCTGTTATCTGCCATGGTTGCTTTATGGGTTTCAGGATAGAGATTAACACCGTTTTTATCGGTAAAATACAAGGTTACAAATTTTTCAGTTTTTGTATCTACGCTGGACGGCGAATCTATCATAATGTTATTTGAACCGAGAGCTGAAAGAACTTCGTTATCTCCGCTTAGTGCAAGCATATCTTTGCCGTCTATATATATCTTAACTTTTTTGATTTCTTCAAACTGCGATAGAGTGCAGATTATTGAATATCTTGCAAGAAGCTCTTCGGATTTTGGAGAATCTTTTTTTCTTGATGATATATATTCCTTGCTTAAATCTATGTTGACTGTTCCATCTTCTTCTTTTTCGAGAGATACTCCCTTTAGCCTCACAGCTTCGGGAATAACCGATTTATATCCTTCGGTTTTTGGTCCTGCAAGAAGAAGCTTCATTATTTTGCGGACAAAACCCACGGTATCTTTTCTTAAAAAAGCATCTACGCTTGCATCTTCGGTTACGAGGCTGTCTTTTGCAGAATTAGAAAAATAGAGCTTAACATTTATCTGCGAGCCTTTGTTTTTCTCTGTGCAGCTGCAAAAAGAACACGAGGTGATTATAAAAACAAGAATAATACTTATTAGCTTTTTCATTAAATCCACCTCACATTCTACATTTCTTCAGCATTTGGCTCATCACTATCTGCTTGAGAGTTGGGAACAACATCGGGAAGGATAATTGTGAAAACCGAGCCTTTTCCACGTTCGCTTTTAACATCTATCTCGCCATCATGATATTTTATTGCTCCAAGAGCTATGGCAAGACCAAGACCTGTGCCGCCTGTGGAACGGGCACGGGCTTTATCTACCCTATAAAATCTATCAAAGATTTTATCTATTTCTTCTGAGCTTATGCCAACGCCTGTATCACGAACTGTTATGATTACTTTTCCATTTTTTTGCTCTGTGGTAACAAGAACATAGCCATCGGCATCGGTATATTTTATAGCATTATCAACTATATTGTATATCCCCTGCCACAAAACATCTTTGTTTGCCATTAAAAATATTTCACTGGGGGTGGTGAAAACAAGAGTGATATCATCTTTTTTTGCAAGAGGCTGAAGATTTTTTTCTATTCCGCCAACAATATCATTAAGGCTTATAAGCTCAAGCTTTTTGTTTGCTTCTTCGGTATACATATCCATTTTTGTGATGTATAAAAGCTTATTAACAATACGGTTGAGTCTATCTACCTCGTTATTCATATCCTCTAGAAATTCCCTTACATATTCCATACTGATATCGGGATTTTGGAGTATTGAATCTGCCATAAGTTTTATTGAGCTTAAAGGGGTTTTGAGTTCGTGAGATGCATCGGAAACAAACTGAACACGCTGTTTTTCTAAATTTACAACCTTTTCGCTCATTATATTAAAGGCTTCGCCAAGTCGGGATATTTCGTCATTGCCAGAGATATCGAGCTTTTCATCGAGGATACCGTCATCACTCATTGAAGTTATTTTTGATGTGAAATCTACTATTCTTTTTGAAACAAGGTTTGCAACTACGAAAATTATTATACCTACCAAAAGACTTATTACAAGAATTAAAAACGCCATTTCGCCAAGTATTGACGAATGAATTCTTGTTACACTCTCGGGCACATAAACTATATCTACAACGCCGATTACCTCGCCATCTAAAGTAAGAACGGGTGCTGCCGCATCGAAAATCACTCCGTCATCTTCGGTTTGGTATTCTCTAAAGCCTGCTAAGCCGTTTACTGCGGCTAAAATGGCAGGGCGAACCTGTGCTGTGCCAAGCATATTGCGATTGTTTTGGGAATCATAGAGAACGGTTATATCTTTATTTAAAATAAGGACTCTCATTTGAGAATCTATTCTTATTTCGTTTATAAATTTTGCAAATTTTTCCCTATCGAGCTTCTGTGTCTCCGGGTCAATATAGTCCACGGCAAAGCTTGCCACAACATTAGACATTGTTGTAACGCTTTGTTTTTCATCTTCGTAAAGATAGTTTTTTGTTGTTGCCAATATGTAGTAACTAAAAAGTAAAAGAGTAAGAAGCATAATCAGAAAGTAGGTAAAAACCAAACGGGTTGTTATGCTGCTGAATTTAAATCTTTTAAAGGGTTTATTCATTATCCTGGAAATAGTAACCAGCTCCCCACTTTGTCATAAGGTATTTTGGTTCTGCCGCATTTGGCTCAATTTTTTCTCTGAGACGGCGAATATGAACATCAACTGTTCTGGCATCGCCGGGGTAATCGTAGCCCCAAATAAGATCAAGAAGATTATCGCGGCTGTAAACCTTGCCGGGATTTGTAACCAAAAGGTCTATAAGGTCGAATTCCTTTGAGGTTAAATCGGTTGTTATGCCTCCAAGAGTTATTTTTCGCTGATTATAGTCTAGCTCTGCTGAGCCCATACGAACCTTTGTGCGTTCACTGGGAGATGCAATTGGGGTTACACGACGCATAATAGCCTTTACTCTTGCTTTTAATTCAAGAATATTAAAAGGTTTTGTTATGTAATCATCGGCACCATATTCAAGACCCATTATTTTATCCATATCCTCGGTTTTTGCAGTGAGCATTACAATGGGAATGTTTGAAAATTCCCTCACCTTTTGGCACACTGTGAGACCATCTATTTTGGGAAGCATTAAATCGAGAATTATTATATCTAAGTTTTTATCTCTGGCAAGCTTTAAGGCTTCTTCGCCATCGTAGGCGGTTTCAACCTGATAGCCTTCTTGTTCAAAATTAAATTTCATACCTTTTACAAGAAGCTTTTCGTCATCTACTATTAGTATTTTCATTTAGTGCTCCCCTCCGACTGTTATATAGTCTTTTATTTTATTATAGGTTTTTATGCCTATTCCTTTTACATTTAAAATGTCTTCTTTTGTTTGAAACTGTCCGTAAGTTTGGCGATAAGCTGCAATTTTTGATGCAGTTTTATCACCTATGCCGCTTAATCCTGCAAGAAAGATTTCATCTGCCTTATTTATGTTACACTTCATGTATATGCCGTCTGATGAAAATTCAATTTCTCTACTTGCAGTCATATCACCTTTATTTCTCTTCGGTATGTGAAGATGATAATCATTATATATTTTTTGAGTTAATTTGGTTGCAGACAAATCGGCATTTTTATTTGTTCCGCCTGCTTTATATATACATTCATATATGCTTATGCCTTTATTAAATTTATATGTGCCTCTTTCTTTAACTGCACCGCTTATTTTCACGGTGATGTAACCCTCTTTTAATACACCCTTGCAGTTTCCCCTATTAAAAGAAGAGGCAATATGACAAATTACGGATACGCATATTAAAAGTATTACCGCAAGACATATTGCTTTTCTTTTTAAATTCATTATTATTCAAGGAAATCCTTAAGTTTTTTACTGCGGCTTGGGTGTCTTAACTTACGAAGAGCTTTGGCTTCTATCTGACGAATTCTTTCACGGGTTACCTTGAATTCTCTGCCAACTTCTTCGAGAGTTCTTGTTCTGCCATCGTCAAGACCAAAACGCAGTCTAAGAACCTTTGCTTCACGGGGGGCAAGTGTGCCAAGAACCTTCATGAGCTGCTCTTTTAAAAGCATAAATGCCGCCATTTCGGAAGGTGCGGGTGCGTCGCTATCGGGAATAAAATCGCCAAGGATACTGTCTTCTTCCTCACCTATTGGAGTTTCGAGAGATACAGGCTCCTGAGCTATTTTCATTATTTCACGAACTCTGTCTTCGTTCATATTCATTTCTCTTGCAATTTCGTCAACATGAGGCTCTCTGCCATATTCCTGAAGAAGCTGACGGGAAACGCGGATAAGCTTATTGATGGTTTCTACCATGTGAACAGGAATACGGATTGTTCTTGCCTGATCGGCAATAGCACGGGTTATTGCCTGACGAATCCACCATGTTGCATAAGTTGAAAATTTAAAGCCTTTTGTGCAGTCGAATTTTTCAACAGCTTTTATAAGACCGAGATTACCCTCCTGAATAAGATCCAAAAAGAGCATTCCTCTGCCAACATAACGCTTTGCTATGCTTACAACAAGACGAAGGTTTGCTTCGGCAAGACGTTTTTTTGCTCTTTCGTCGCCATTTTGCATTCTTTCGGCAAGTTCGATTTCTTCCTGTGCAGAAAGAAGGGGAACTTTTCCGATTTCTTTAAGATACATTCTTACGGGATCATCTATACCGATTCCTTCGGGAACGGAGAGGTCGAGTTCTTCCTCTTCTTCACTATTCTGGATTTCCTCAAGTTCGCGGTCGAGGTCTTCTACAAGTTCGATCCCGGCTGCTTCGATTGTTTCATAAATCTTTTCTATCTGGGTGATGGAAAGATCTATTTCCTCGAGAGCATCCTGAATTTCCTTATAGGCTAAAACACCTTTCTTTTTACCTGTTTCTATAAGCTTTTTTATGATAAGGCTTTTGTTTTCATTTGACATTTCTTCTTTTTTTACACTCATGTCAATTCCCCTTTCTTATCCTTTGTTATTGATAATTCTATTGAACTCTTCAAGTGTTATCTTGTTTTGCCTTAAAAGCTCAAGTGCCATTTCGGGACCCGCTTTGGCATTTATTTCATTTATATAATCGTTTACTGCTTTAATATTATCTTCCGACTGGATATCGAGTGCCAGAATACCGCAAGCCTCCTGAATGTCGTCTTCGGTTTCGAAGCTATTTAAAAGAGTTGTGTTTGAAAGCTTTTCACCTTTTTCATAGCTTGATTTTATAAACTCAAAAATTGTTTTGTGAACACTTCTTTCAAACATTGCAACATCGAGCTTTGAAGAAAATCTTTCATAAAGCTTTCTATCGTAGAAAAGAGTGCCCAGAAGCAGTGAACGGGTTTTGTTAAGATATTCTTTATTATCTGCAGGAAGCCCCGATTTATTTACAACATTTATAACTTCGGCATCGGCCAGACTGCTTAATTTGGGAGCTTCATCTTTTTTTATGCCTATTTGGGATAGAATTGCATCTTTACCAACACCTGTTTTTTCAGAAAGCATACCAACATATACATCGGTTTCAACACTGCTTTTTACAAGCTTAAGATAGGCAGTTACATCGGCTATATAGCTTATTACATCATCGGATTTTTTCAGGTCATAGTTTTCCCCGAAATAATCCATTAAATACACCATATCGGTTTTTCTTGCCGAAAGTGCTGCATCAAAGCGTGCTTTTCCGTAGGTTTTTATATATTCATCGGGATCTTTTTCGGCTTTTAAATCGAGTATTGAAATTTTTATGTTTTCTTCCCTTAAAACTGTTATGGCTCTTAAGGTAGCAATTCTTCCGGCTTTGTCGCTATCGTAACAAATAACAACCTCTTTAAAATAATTTGATAATAGTTTTGCCTGCTGGCTTGTAAGAGCTGTGCCTAAAGTTGCAACGGTGTTATCATGACCGGATTTTATAAGAGCTATTGTATCCATATATCCTTCTGAAAGAATACAGAATTCTTTTTTTGAACAAAGGGCAATATTTAATCCATAGAGATTTCGGCTTTTGCTAAAGATTGGCGAATCCTGTGAGTTTAAATATTTTGGCTTTGAATCGTCCATAACTCTGCCGCCAAAACCTATTATATTTTTTTTGCTATCAAAAATAGGAAACATTATGCGATTTCGGAAGGTATCATAGTATCTGCCTGATTCATGCCTTTTTATAAGCCCGGCATCAAAGATATCGCCCTCGGTGTAGCCCATTTGTTTAAGATGCTCAAAAAGGCTTGTCCAGCTATTTGGGGCAAAGCCAAGCCAAAACATTTTAACTGTTTGGCTATCGAGCTGACGTTTTTTAAAATATGCTATTGCCTCATTTGAATTTTTTATTGAGCTATAAAAAAACGAGGCTGCTTCTTTGTTTATTTGGTAAATAAGGTTATTATGTTCTTTCTTTTTTTCTTCTTCCTCTTTATTATAGCCCGAAACCTTTGGAAGAGAAATATTTGCACTGTCCGCAAGCTTTGTTACGGCATCGAAAAAAGAGAGACCTTCGGATTTCATAACAAAGCGGATAACATCGCCACCTTCACCGCAGCCAAAGCATTTAAATATGCCGCGACGCGGCGAAACAGAAAACGACGGGGTTTTTTCATTGTGGAAGGGGCACAGACCAATATATGAGCTGCCGGCTTTTTTTAGCCTAACTGTTTTAGATATAACATCGTATATATCATTTTTATCGGCAACTTCCTGAATTATGTAATCGGGAAAAAGCGGCACTGTATCCCCTCCTTTTTTAATGTATAAGAATTTACACAATTTTTGTTCGCGTGAATAGATGTTACTGAAATTTAGTACGCGACATGGGTGCAGGCTCAGCCTGCCTTTTTATTGTATATTTAATAATTCGACAAAAAAGCATTTTTTCCTTTTTAAATGCTTTTATAAGGCATTCCCGTTTATTTTATGGGCATAAAAAGCTCGTTAAAGAGTTTAACACAGAAATTATCTGTCATACCCGCAATATAGTCGCACACAACAGTTGGTGTATCAAAAGTTTTTAAAAGCTTTTGATATTCTTCGGGCATCAGCTCGGGGTTTTGGTTAAAGTATTTATAAAGCTTTTCTATTACCATATACGCCTGATCGTCTCTTTCGGCAAGCTTAAAATACACCTTGCGAAGCATAAAATCGCGAAGTTCCATCATTAAGCTTTCTATTTCTGTGCTCATTGCAACGCCACCTATTTTCATGCTGTTATTGACAAGGTCGGTTATTAGAGTGTTTATTCTCTCGGAACCAGTTGTGCCAAGAGCTGAAACAAGAACAGGGGGAAGA
>JAGBXL010000208.1 GCA_017629325.1 Clostridia bacterium
ACTGCATCTTTAGCATCAAACATAATATAAAAACCTCCGTTATGCCAAGTGGTTAAACTTAATTTAATAAATATATTATACTCATTTTTTCAATTTTGTCTATATATTTGCTGCAAATCCTTTAATTTTGGAATTGGTTGACAAACTTTGGAAAATATGATATAATTCAAATTAGTTCACAAAGTGAACTAATTTGAATTTGCGAGGTTGTTTAGATGAATGATACTCAAAAATGCGAAACCCTTATAAAATCATGGGTAAAGCTTTCGGCAATGGTTAAAAATTCGAGAATAACAAAAGGTCTTGTTTATAACGAAGCAATTATTATGCTACTTATTTACGAAAGATATCAAAAAGACGGCGAGGGTGTTATTTCTATTAAAGAAATCACCAAAGAAACAAATATGCTTAAATCACTTGTTAACAGAACCATAAATTCTCTTGAACAAAAAGGATTTATTGAAAGATGTGAAAAATCAGGCGACAAAAGAATGGTTTATGTTAAGTGCATTGCAGATAGACTTGAAACCTTTCTTATTATCCATAAAGGCTCAATTGATATAGCCACCCAAATTATAGATATTATTGGTGATGAAGATACCAATGCATTTATAAGAATTGTAAATAAATTAGAAAAGGCAGGATACAATTTATAATGAACATTTTAAGAAAACTATATTGCAGAACATTCCAGACAATATTTAAACTTGCAATACCCATTTTACCATATCGAAATCCCATTATATTAAATTCGTGCAGCGATATTCCTGATTTACTTTTAAAAAGAAAGCTTAATAATGTTATGATTTTAACAGATGAATTTATTTATTCATCTGGGCTTTGCAGCGATCTTACAGATTCTTTAGACAAAGCCGGAATAAATTACACTGTTTATAACAAAATAACCCCCAATCCAACAATATCTACTATTGAAGATGCAGTAAAAATTTACAATAGTAATTCATGCAAAGCACTTATAGGTTTTGGAGGCGGCTCTTCTATTGATGCCGCAAAAGCAGTTGGAGCAAGAATTGCAAGACCTAAAATGAGTATTCAGAAAATGGAAGGGATATTAAAAATTATTATCCCTACTCCATATACCATTGCAATTCCCACAACAGCCGGAACAGGAAGCGAGGTTACGGTTACAACAGTTATTACTGATGACAAAGCCGATCACAAATTCCCTGTGAGCGACTTTCCTCTTATTCCAGATGCCTGTGTTCACGACGGCAGACTTTTAAAAACCCTGCCAAAAAATTTAACTGCTACAACGGGCATGGATGCACTGACCCACGCTATTGAAAGCTATATTGGACGCTCAAGTGTTAGGAGTACTAAAAAAGATTCTCTGGACAGCGTTAAGCTTATAAGCAAAAGCTTAAAAAAATCGTATGATAACGGCGACGATATTGAAGCAAGAAATGATATGCTTGAAGCATCTTTTAAAGCGGGAAGAGCATTTTCAAAATCTTATGTGGGATACTGCCACGCGGTTGCACATTCATTGGGCGGAAAATATCACATTCCGCATGGGCTGGCAAATGCTGTACTTTTACCTTATACACTTGAAAGCTACGGAAAAACCATATATAAAAAAGCAAAGGATATTGCCATTGCAATGGGAATTGCAGATGTAAATACTCCCAAAAAAGAAGCCTGCAGAATCCTTATTGAAAAAATAAGGCTTATGAACAAGGAAATGGGCATACCCGATAAGCTTTCCGGAATAAAAAAAGAAGATATTCCCACGCTTTCATTTTTTGCCGACAAAGAGGCAAACCCCTTGTATCCTGTGCCAAAGCTAATGAACAGAAAAGAACTTGAAAAATTATATTATGATGTGATGGAGAAGTAATTATGACAAAAAATCAGATAGAATCAATTGTTAATAAACAAAAAGATTTTTTTAATAAAGGGTTAACCCTGAATGTTAAATACAGAATTGATGCATTAAAAAAGCTTAGAGATGAAATTAAAAACAGAGAAAATGAAATATGCAAGGCAATAAAAGAAGACTTGGGAAAATCTTCTTTTGAAAGCTATATGTGTGAGGTTGGTCTTGCTCTAAGTGAAATTAGCTATATGATAAAAAACACAAAAAGATTCTCCAAAGACAAAACAGTTATAACTCCCCTGCCTCAGTTTGCTTCAAGAAGCTTTGTTAAAAAAATGCCATACGGAAACGTGCTTGTGATGAGCCCATGGAATTACCCTTTTCTTTTAACAATAGGCCCCTTAGCAAATGCAATAGCAGCAGGAAACACTGTTGTTGTTAAACCAAGTGCTTATTCACCCTCTACATCGGCTGTTATAAAAAATATTTTAGAGACTGCGTTTGGAAAAGAATATGTAGCAGTTATAGAAGGCGGCAGAGAGGAAAACGGGTATCTTTTAGACCAGAAGTTTGACTACATATTTTTTACCGGTGGAAAAACTGTTGGAAAACTTGTTATGCAAAAAGCCTCACAGCACCTTACCCCTGTTACTCTTGAGCTTGGCGGGAAGAGCCCGTGCATAGTTGATAAAAGTGCAAACATTGCACTGAGTGCAAAAAGAATAGTGTTTGGAAAATTTTTAAATCTGGGTCAAACATGTGTTGCACCGGATTATATTCTTTGCCACAAGGATATTAAAGACAAACTGATTTTTCAATTAAAAAAAGAAATTGTAAAACAATACGGCGAAAATCCGCTTAAAAATGCTGACTACGGAAAGCTTATAAACAAAAAACATTTTGACAAGGTTGTTTCTCTCATTAATCCGCAAAAAGTTGTGTGCGGTGGAAAATACTGCGAAGAAACCCTGAAAATAGAACCTACAGTAATGGATAATGTAAAAATGACAGACGAAGTTATGGGCGAAGAAATATTTGGGCCTATTCTTCCGGTTATAAGCTTTGATGATATTAATGATGTTATCAAAACCGTAAACGAAAACCCAAGCCCACTGGCTCTTTATATTTTTTCATCTGACAAAGTAAGCATAAAAAAAGTTTTGGGGAGATGCAAATTTGGCGGCGGCTGTGTTAATGATGTTGTTATTCACCTTGCCACAAGCTATATGGGGTTTGGCGGAGTTGGTGAAAGCGGAATGGGCTCTTATCACGGCAGGTGCGGATTTGACACATTCAGCCACAAAAAGAGCATTGTTGACAAAAAGACTTTTATTGACCTGCCAATGAGATATCAACCATATAAAAAGTTTTATGGATTATTATTAAAAATGTTTTTAAGATAATTAAAAAGGTACTTTTATCGAATGTTTTTGTGAACAATCGGCAAAAGCACCTTAAATTTTTTAGCTGATTTTAACCTTTTTTAAGATATTGACTATCTCATCTTCCCTGACATCATCTATAACATCAAAGAGTTCATAAATCGACTTTTTAACTGCTCCTGATTCAATAAGGCTATCCATAAGCTTTATGAGAGCATCATAGAAACCGTTTGTATTGACAACCACTATGGGAGCATCTATCTGCTCAAGGTATTTGAGAGTTACAATCTGAAAGAATTCGTCCATTGTTCCAACACCGCCGGGGGCTATAAAGAAAATATCGGCGTGTTTTTCCATAAGAGTTTTTCTCTCTGCCATTGTGTCAACAAAAATGGTGTTATCACAAGGATATATATCTTCAAATGTGCTCATAAACTTTGGGGTTATTCCCATTATATATCCATTTTGGGCACGGACACCATCGGCAACTGCACCCATGCAGCCTGTTGCACCGGCACCATAGACAAGAGAAAAATCATTTTTTGCAAGAATACTTCCAAGTTCTTTTGTTTTTTCTTTATTTGACGGAGAAATATTTTCATTTGCTCCGCCATAAACACAAGCATAATATCTTTTTGACATATAAATCAGTTCCTATCTTTTTGATATAAATTCTATAAGTTCGTCAAAGCTTCCTTTAGGATATGACGAAACATCTTTATTATGCCTGTTTATAAGGCAATCGGTGTGAAGAAACACATTAAGCCCTGCTTTTTGTGCTGCCAAATCATCATCGGCATCGTTTCCTACCATCAGGCACTCTTCAGGCTTTAAGCCAAGTTTATCTACAATCTCTGTGTAGTATTTGGGATTAGGCTTGCAATAAGAAGAATTTTCATAAGTGGTATAGATTTCAAAATCAGTATGGCTAAGACCTGCCCAGCTTATACGCTTTTGAATAGCCAAAGGAGGAAACAGAGGGTTTGTTGCAAGAACATGACGATAGCCCATGGATTTTAGCATATATACCGTTTGGGCAGCTTTTGGATTGCACGATGTGTATTTTTTTAAAACATCAAAATTCTCTTCATAGTATTTATCAAAATGAGGTTTATCATCATAAGCCTTTTTTCCGTA
>JAGBXL010000209.1 GCA_017629325.1 Clostridia bacterium
ATAGCTAGCCGTCGGAGACTGTGCTGAGTTCGAGTTTCCGACGGCTAAATATGAAAGGAGACTAACTATGTTACAAAAACGAAAAGACAGCAAAAACAGATTGCTTAAAACAGGTGAAAGCCAAAGAAAAGACGGGAGGTATGTATATAAATATGTAGATAAATTCAAAAAAACAAGATTTGTGTATTCATGGAAGCTTGTTCCAAGCGATAAAACTCCAACGGGAAAAAGAGAGGGGCTTTCTCTCAGAGAAAAGGAAATGCAGATACTATCTGATTTAGCCGATGGGATTTTTATGCCAAAGAAAATAACCGTGAGTGAGCTTTACTCAAGGCAGATTATGCAAAACCAGAATGTGAAGCCAAACACGGTTAGAGGAAGACAATATCTTCTTAATATAATAAAAAATGATAAATTGGGTAGCTGCACTGTTGATAATGTTAAGCTTTCAGATGCTAAAGAGTGGGTTATAAGGCAAAAGGAAAAGGGCTTATCCTATAAGAGCATAAAAAATTATAAACGCTCCTTGAGTTCCGCCTTTAATATGGCAGTGCAAAACGATTATATAAGGAAGAATTCGTTCAGCTTTAATATAAAGGAAGTAATAGAAGATAACAGTAAAACAAAAAATGCTCTGTCTATAGAAGAGCAGAGAGCATTTTTAAACTTTGTGAAAGAGGATAGAGTGTATTCAAAAAATTATGATGAAATAGTTGTCTTTCTGGAAACAGGGCTCAGGGCATCGGAGCTTTGCGGACTAACTTTAAACGACATAGATATGGACAAAAGAATAGTATTTGTTAATCACCAGCTTTTAAAGGATTCAAAAGAGGGTTACTATATCTCACCGCCGAAAACAAAAAGCGGATTCAGAAATATATATATGACAAATAAGGCCTGCACTGCATTTAAAAACATAATCAAAACAATGGATTCACGACAAGAATTTGAAGTTCAGGGTTACAGAGATTTTCTGTTTTTAAACGGTGTGGGAAAACCAAAAACAGTTGCGGATTATGATTCAATGTTCCGCAGGATATCAAAAAAGTTAAGTAAGACTTGCGGTAACAAAATTTTGAATATGATTACTCCCCACACATTAAGGCATACCTTTTGCACCAATATGGCAAATGCGGGAATGAATCCAAAATCGCTTCAATATATTATGGGGCATTCTTCTGTGTCTATGACGCTTAATTATTATTCGCACACAAGCTACGATTTTGCAAAGAAAGAAATGGAAAGAATTATGGGTTGAATTGTGCTACGATAAATACTACGAATAAAAGCTGTTTATATCTATATTCACAAAAAATGTCTAAACTCATAAACTTTTGTTGAATATATCAAAATTAAATTGTTATACTTGTGCATATTACACTAAAAATTCTCCTATTTTTTGTGTATTTAATTGGTTTACTTTTATCCAAAAAAATGTTATCATAATTCATGCAGATGAAATATAAATGAAAGTGTCTTTTTGAGAAATAAAGAAATGAGGAATTGATCTTCCTTGTCATTCTGAGGGACAAAGATAACCTAAGAATGACAAGAAAGAGATTCTTTGCTTTGGCTCAGGAAGACCAACAAAATTTTAGGAGGAATATATAATGATGAAACTAAGCAAAAAATTCATCGCGATAATGCTTACCTTTGTGTTTGCGTTATCATTGGTGCCATTTAGTGCATCAGCAGAAACAGGAACTCTGACTCTGACAGACGCAGATAAACTTGCAGGGGAAATGCTTGGTGGTAATGACACCAATCATACAACTATAGGTAGTGGTCTCACTGCTGGTAGTAGTAAGGACTTCAGATTTAAAAATGATACAAATGCCAGTGCCTTTAAAACTTTTATTCAATACAATGTTTCTGAGCTTATACCATATCTGTCGGGCAGCGACACAGAAATTACTTTTAGCATAGTGCATGGTGGTAATTCGAGTAGTAGAAAAACATATGCATACGATCTTTATATTTTAAAAGGAGATTATGTATCTGTTGACGGTAGCGGTGCAGCAACACCACTGCTTTCTATGCAATATGCAATGGATAAGGGCCTTGTTGAACAAAGAACTGTGAGTGGCAGAACCTATTATGATTTAGTAGATGAAAGCACTGGCTTACTCAAAAAGGTTGACTCATATACGAATGAAACTGGTTACAAAGGTAAACATTTCCATACAATACCAGGTTCAGTTATTAAAGAATATTTAGGAAAAACTGGTTGGATAACATTTGTATTTGATTCTACAACTGCAACCGGCGAGCTGTCATATATCAGACCTCTGGTAGATAATACAAATTTATATGCAAGCTATAACACTGATCAGGCTCAAACTGATGATGATATACTTGGAGAAATCAGAGAGTCTTTCACATG
>JAGBXL010000210.1 GCA_017629325.1 Clostridia bacterium
CAAGTTTTAAGCTATCTATCATTTCGCCTGCATTCTTACCTGCATTATCCATAGCAAAACGCCTTGCAACAACTTCACAGGTGAAGCTTTCCTTTGCCGCAGAAACTATTTTTCCTGCAATATATTCTTCGATTACTGCCTCTAAAACAGTTCTTTCATCGGGCTCATAAATTATATCAGCTTTTGATTTTTTCTCTGTTTTAGCAATTGGTAAAATCCACTGTGCTGTGGCGTTTTGCGACATCATAGAAACATACTCGGTGGATATTATACCAACCTTTTCATACTTGCCGTTTTTGAACTCCTCACAAATATCTTTTGCAAGAACAATTGCATCGGCGTAAGTATAGCTTTCTACCTTGGTTTGTTCAAAACCGTATCTGTCGCAAGAACGTTTGCCAATGGGAATAATTCTTTGAGCATTTTGCGTTTGAGCAAGTTTGAATATATTGGAATTATATCCGCCCGCCAGACCTCTGTCGCCGGCTATAACAATAAGGCAAATCATTCCCTTTTCGCCGTTTTTCATATACTCGCTTTTTTCACAGGATTTTGCTGATGCAAGCATGGAAACTGTGCTCTCAAGTGCTTTTGAATACTCCTTGGCTTTTCCCATAGAGACAAGAGCACCACGAATTTTTGCAGATGCTACAAGCCCCATTGCTTTTGTGAGGTGAAGTGTGGAATCTACACTTTTAATTCTTGCTTTTAAGCTTTTAATATCTACACCCATAAAAATCTCCATTCCGCCGACATACATCGGCAAAAATAGTAATTAAAATTCTCTTATCTGTATGGCAAGGAATGATAAGAGATTTTTACGCCCATCTGCGTTTCTGAGCAAAAGCGAAGAAAATTTCGCACGGGCAATTAAATCTGCCGGAGGCAATAACGGGAAAGGAACTTTCACGTTATTACTCCTTCATCTCGTCGAGTGCTTTTTTAAGCATAGCTATATCCTCATCATCGCAGAAATTACTTTCAAATCTTTCAAGCAGATTTTTATAATCTGCTTCAAGAAGTTCATAAAGCTTCTGCTCGTAATCTGATACATTCTTAACGGGGATACTGTTTAAATATCCGTTGACAACTGCATATACAATAGCAACCTGACAACCAACACGAACGGGTGCATTTCTTTTTTGTTTTAATACCTCAACTATTCTCTCACCTAGTGCAAGACGGTTTTTAGTGTCTTCATCAAGATCGCTTCCAAACTGTGAGAATGCCTGAAGTTCTCTATACTGGGCGTATAAAAGCTTTAATTCGCCCGATACCTTTTTCATTGCTTTAAGCTGGGCTGAACCGCCAACACGGCTTACCGAAATACCAGGGTTTATTGCCGGCATAATACCTGCATGGAAAAGCTCTGTTTCCAAAAATATCTGTCCGTCGGTTATAGAAATAACATTTGTGGGGATATACGCGGAAACGTCGCCCGCCTGTGTTTCGATAATAGGAAGTGCAGTTATTGAACCGCCGCCGTATTCGGGAGCAACACATGCTGCCCTTTCAAGAAGCCTTGAATGAAGATAGAATACATCTCCCGGATATGCTTCACGTCCGGGTGGACGGCGTATTAAAAGTGAAAGTGCACGATAGGCAATAGCGTGCTTTGATAAATCATCGTATATTATAAGAACATCTTTGCCCTGCGACATAAAATATTCTGCCATTGCACAGCCTGAATAAGGTGCCACATACTGAAGGGGGGCAGTTTCAGATGCAGATGCAGAAACAATAATTGTGTACTGCATAGCACCTGCTTTTGCAAGCTCATTTGCAAGCTGCACCACTGCAGTATTCTTTTGACCGATTGCAACATAGATACATATTACACCGGTGTTTTTCTGATTTATGATGGTATCGATTGCTATTTCGGTTTTACCCGTCTGTCTGTCGCCGATTATAAGTTCTCTTTGGCCTCTTCCAATAGGAATCATACTGTCGATAGCTTTAATACCTGTTTGAAGCGGAACAGAAACGCTCTTTCTTTCAATAATTCCGGGTGCATCTGATTCTATTGGTCTTGTTTGAGATGTTTTTATAGGACCTTTGCCGTCGATTGGGTTACCAAGCGCATCCACAACTCTGCCCAGTAGTTCATCACCAACAGGCACAGAAACAACCTTACCTGTGCGGCGTACGGTTGAGCCTTCGTGAATATCGTTTGTGTTAGACAAAAGTGCAACAGATACAGTTTCATTTTCAAGGTTTTGTGCCATACCCATACTGCCGTCTTCAAACTCCAAAAGCTCACTTGCCATACAGGATTTCAAACCGTAAACACGGGCTATACCATCGCCAACCAAAATAACTGTTCCTGTTTCCTGCATTTCTATTTTTGATTCATAGTTTTTAATTTGTTCTTTA
>JAGBXL010000211.1 GCA_017629325.1 Clostridia bacterium
ATTAACCGAAAACTGACCTCTGTCGGTGGTTCTTATAATTTCGGTAAAGCTTCCCCTATCATCCACATTCATTTTTAATTCGTAGCTGAATTTATCCTTTGGAAGATAGCTTAAATATGTGCTGTAAAGAGCTTTTTCAAAGGGGTTATTAAGCTTTGGAACAGATAAATTTTGTCTACTTTCTTTAAAGGAATAGATTAAATCAACTATTTCACCAAGAGTTATTTTATGGACTGTTGGTACATAACAGAAGTTATCTTCCCTGTTTTCCATGCCTGCTATGGCATTTATAAATTCCTTAACAACATCATCGATATAAACAAGGTTCATCATAACGCTTCTATCGTTTACGGTTATGTCTAAATCGTTTGCAATATTATTGCAAAAGGTTGCAACAGCACTATTATAATTGGGGCGACACCATTTTCCAAAAACATTTGGGAGTCGGTAAACCAAAACATTTACAGCATTTTCTTTGCCATAGGAAAAGATTAAATCTTCGCCCATTTTTTTGGATTTGCCATAGGGGTTATCGAGAGCTGCCTGAATAGATGATGTAATAAGAACAGGTGCTTTGTTGCCGGCTGATTTTAAACTATCTAAAAGCTCTGATGTAAAGCCGAAGTTCCCTTTTACAAAATCCTCGGGATTTTCTGGGCGGTTTACACCTGCAAGATGGCACACGAAATCACAGTCTTTGGTGTAGATTTTAAGAAGCTCTTTTGGTGTGTCGATATCATATTCATATATGGTTAAATCTTCATTTAAGGGCGAGTTTTTTGCTTTGCCAAGGCGGATATTATTTAGCTGGGCTATTAAATTTTTCCCTACAAAGCCTTTTGCCCCTGTTACGAGTATTTTCAATTTATTTATCCCCTTTGTTATTTAATTCATCTTGAATATATTTTAATTCAAGCATTTTTTTCTTAACACCCTCTATATCTAAAAGCTCGGTATTATTTGAATTAAATTCTGTAAGGGGGTTGCGTTCTATGTTGCCGCTATTAAAATATTTATCGTAGTTTAAATCACGCTTATCGGCAGGAACGCGGTAGAAATCGCCCATATCTATTGCATTGGCACATTCTTCGTTGGTTAAAAGTGTTTCATACATTTTTTCGCCGTGGCGTATGCCTATAACCTTGATATTTTCTTTGTTGCCGCCAAAAAGCTCACACACAGCTTCTGCCTGAGTTTTAATGGTGCAGGCAGGTGCTTTCTGAACTAAAATGTCTCCGGCAGCTCCATTTTCAAAAGCAAAGAGAACAAGGTCAACTGCTTCTTCTAAGCTCATTATAAAGCGAGTCATGTTAAGGTCGGTAACTGTTATGGGCTCACCTTTTCTTATCTGGTCGATCCAAAGAGGGATAACACTACCTCTTGAGCACATAACATTGCCATAGCGTGTGCAGCATATCATGGTTTTATTGCCATCTACTGTTCTTGCTTTAGCAACGGCAACTTTTTCCATCATAGCTTTTGATGTGCCCATTGCATTAACAGGGTATGCTGCTTTATCGGTTGAAAGGCAGATTACTTTTTTTACACCTGCCTCTATTGCAGCTGTTAAAACATTTTCTGTTCCCAATACATTTGTTTTAACTGCTTCAATTGGGAAAAATTCGCATGAGGGAACCTGCTTTAATGCTGCGGCATGGAAGATATAATCTACACCGTGCATGGCATTTTTAACACTTTGCAAATCACGGACATTGCCTATATAAAATTTGATTTTATGAGCATACTGGGGATACTTTGCCTGATACTCATGACGCATATCGTCTTGCTTTTTCTCATCACGAGAGAAAATACGAATTTCGCCGATATCTGTTTTTAAAAATCTGTTTAGCACGGCGTTACCAAAAGAGCCTGTACCGCCGGTTATGAGTAGTGTTTTGTTTTTGAACATAATTATCTTCTCCTATTGCTTTATTTTTAGAGTTTAAGCCATATTTCTAAAATTTTGCAATCACAATTTAATGACATTTTTTAACATATGCCATAAATATTTTATATTTAACGAACTTAACATAAGTTTGTTATTTGGTCGTATAGGCTTTATGATATATCCTACAATCACATTTGTAAATATCTGGGTAATAAGTGAAGCTATTGCTGCTCCATCAACACCCCACAAGGGAATCATAAGGGAATTTAAACAAACATTTGCCATTGCTCCACTTAAATTTATTATCCATAAATATTTTTGAAGATTTTGAGATAATATCCAAATATCTCTTACACAACCTAAATATGCAAATGTTGTGTACCACACTATTATTCTTAAAGATGAAACTGCTTGCATATATTGAGAACCATATGTAAATATTATTATATATTTTGAAAAGACTGATACAAAAAGGCTCTGGAAAAGCGACAAATATATTATTATGCTATATAATAATTTTACACTGCTTTCAAATTTTTCTACACTCACCTTTTTATTTTCAAATATAGCAGGACGCATTGAATCTATGATAGCTAAAAAAATAAAAAATGTCATTCTCGCACATGTTATAGATGAAGAATAATATGCTACATACTCAGAACCAAGCATTGATTTGAGCATTATTTTATCGGTTTGAGCAAAAACTGTAACCATCATCGACGAAAAAATATAATGTTTGCCTTTAGATAGAAGTCTTTTGGCAGTTGCCAGTGAATACTCAAGCTTTTTTCCATTTAGCTTTCTATATACAAAATATAAACCTATTGCAATAAGCATATAGTCAATAACATAAGAGAATGCAAACCAGAAGATAGATTTACTAAGAGATAGCATTACTAATCTATATACAGATACAAGAGCATAAGCCATGAAAATAATTATTGAAGAATATTTTGACATCAATTTTGCCTGAAACCAATATTGCAAGATATCTATTGCCTGAAAAACAAGAAGTAAGCTATATAAAAAGCATACCATTACAGTTGTTGGCTCACCCGGATTGCATATATATGCAAAACATATAACCCCGGCGATACAAATAATAGAAGAACAAATATTCATCATAATAGAGCTGCCAAGAATTTTTCCTTCTTCATCAGGATTTTCTATCAGGTCCTGAACTATAATACTATTTATTCCAAGATACATAATAGGCGTTACAAAGGTTACCAATGAAGATGCATAGTTTATGA
>JAGBXL010000025.1 GCA_017629325.1 Clostridia bacterium
GACCCAGTGGGGTATATAGCTAAATTTAGTGCTTAATTTTATTTGTTGCAATTATAGTATAACACATCTTTTGTTAATTATCAATACCTTTTCTTATAAATTTAAATTTTTTTTGTGCATTATCACAAAATGAATGTATTGTATAAAATTAGCAATAAAAACAAAATATAAACATTATATTTGTTAATAATTTTTGAAAAATTTAGCAAAAAAATCTTGCAAAGCTGCGTATTCTGTGGTATTATATTGAGGTTGAATACACACATATGTTGATGTGTGGGAGTTTGCCGCAGAAATCCGACATAGTTTCTGCAGTCTTTCATACAGATGACGCATATGGCGGGTAAAAAATATGGAGGTGAATTATATGTCAGTTATATCAATGAAACAGCTTTTAGAAGCAGGTGTTCACTTTGGACATCAAACAAGAAGATGGAACCCCAAAATGGCGGAATACATCTACACAGAAAGAAATGGAATCTACATCATCAATCTTCAGAAAACAGTTAAAAAGATTGTTGAAGCTTATGATTTCATCAAAGAAGTTGCCGAAAGCGGCAAAGAAGTTCTCTTTGTAGGTACCAAAAAACAGGCTCAGGATTCTATCAAAGAAGAAGCCGAAAGAGTAGGTATGTATTTTGTTAATGCAAGATGGCTCGGCGGTATGCTCACCAACTTCAAAACAATCCAGAAGAGAATCGGCAGACTCAATCAGTTAAAGAAAATGGAAGAAGATGGCACATACGACCTTCTCCCCAAAAAAGAAGTTGTTAAATTAAAACTTGAATGTGAAAAACTCGAAAAATACCTCGGTGGTATCAAAGATATGAAAAAACTCCCCGGTGCACTTTTCGTTGTTGACCCCAGAAAAGAAAAAATCGCTGTATCCGAAGCTAAAAAACTCGGTATCCCCGTTGTTGCTATCGTAGATACAAACTGTGATCCTGATGATGTTGATTATGTTATTCCCGGTAACGATGATGCAATAAGAGCAGTTAAACTCATCGCTTCCACAATGGCAAACGCTATCATCGAAGGCCGTCAGGGCGAAGATGCTTTAAATGCTCAGGTAGCAGAAGAAGCAGTTGAAGTTCAGGCTGAAGAAGCAGCACAGGAATAATAATTTCTTTATTTGGAGGTATATATAAATGTTTACAGCTAAAGATGTAAAAGAACTTAGAGAAAGAACAGGCTGCGGTATGATGGACTGTAAAAAAGCTCTCACAGAATCCAATGGTGATATGGAAAAAGCTATTGAATTCTTAAGAGAAAAAGGTCTTGCGGCTGCTACAAAGAAAGCAGGCAGAATTGCCGCTGAAGGTATTGTTACAACCTATGTTAACGATGCTGCAACTGTGGGTTCAATCATCGAAGTTAACTCCGAAACAGACTTCGTTGCTAAAAATGCTGATTTCCAGAGCTTTGTTGCTCAGCTTGCAAAAATTGTTGCAGATGAAAACCCTGCAGATCTTGATACATTTATGACAATGAAATACGACGACGCTATGACTGTTGAAGCTGCACTTCAGGATAAAATCCTCACAATTGGCGAAAACATGAAAATAAGAAGATTTGCAAGATACGAAGGCAAAGTTGCTTCTTATGTTCACGGCGGCGGAAAAATCGGTGTTCTCACACTTATCGAAGGCGACGACACAAATGCTGCAAAAGAAGTTGCAATGCACATTGCTGCTATAAATCCTCTCTATATGTCAAAAGACATTGTTCCCGAAGCAGATGTTGAAAAAGAAAAGAATATCATCATCGCTCAGATCAAAGAAGATCCAAAGAATGCTTCAAAACCCGACGCTATTATTGAAAAAATGGTTGGCGGTAAAATCGGTAAATTCTTTGAGCAGAACTGCTTACTCGAACAGGAATTCTGCGTAAACCCCGATTTCAAAGTTGCAAAATATCTTGAATCAAAAGGTGTTAAACTTGTTGATTATGTAAGATTTGAAAAAGGTGAAGGCCTTGAAAAGAGAGAAGATAACTTTGCAGATGAAGTTGCAAGCATGATTAAATAATTAAGTTTATGCATAAATAAACCCTGAGCATTTATTGTTCAGGGTTTATTGTTATGTAAAAAATTAAAATTTATGTAAAAAACTATTTCCTTTTTTGAAATTGTATGCTATAATAAATAAAATGTATAGTAGGAAAGGAATGTGAAAAAATGGCAGAGGCAAAATATAAGAGAATTCTTCTCAAGGTAAGCGGTGAAGCTCTTGCGGGAGAAAATAAAACAGGTCTTAATGATGCAACTATTGGTGCAATTACAGATAAAATCAAAGAATGCGTAGATTTAGGTGTTCAAATAGCAATTGTTGTTGGCGGCGGCAATTTTTGGAGAGGCAGAACAGGTGAAAATATGGATAGAACCCGTGCAGACCACATGGGTATGCTTGCAACTGTAATTAATGCTCTTGCTCTTCAGGATGCTCTTCTTCAAAGAGGTGTTGATACCAGAGTTCAAACAGGTATTGAAATGCGTCAGATTGCAGAGCCCTATATTCGCGGCAAGGCCGTAAGACATTTAGAAAAGGGAAGAGTTGTAATATTTGGTTGCGGAAGTGGTAACCCATTCTTCTCAACCGATACTGCAGCAGCACTCCGAGCTGCCGAAATCGATGCAGATATCATTCTTCTTGCCAAAAATGTTGATGCTGTTTACGATAGCGACCCCAACAAAAATGCAGATGCAAAGAAAATCACAAACCTTACATATATCGATGTTTTAAACCGCGGTCTGGGTGTTATGGATTCAACAGCAACATCACTTTGTATGGATAATCACATTCCAATCAGAGTATTTGGCTTAAATCCGCCCGAAAATATCAAAAAAGTTATCTTGGGTGATGAAATAGGAACAATAGTAGAATAAAATATATTTATAGGAGGAAATAAAAATGGCAGCTAACTTAAACCAGTTTGAAGAAAAAATGAAAAAATCACTTGCAGTTCTTGAAAAAGATTTTGCATCAATAAGAGCAGGCAGAGCAAATCCTGCAATTCTTGATAAAGTAACAGTAGAATATTATGGTGTTGCAACACCTTTAACACAAATCGGCACTGTTTCTGTTCCCGATCCACGTTCAATTCTTATTCAGCCCTGGGATGCTTCTATAATTAAAGAGGTTGAAAAAGCAATTCTTGCATCTGATATTGGTATCACACCTAATAATGATGGTAAATCTATCCGTCTCAACTTCCCGCCTCTTACTGAAGAAAGAAGAAAAGATTTAGTTAAAGGAATTAAGAAAAAAGGTGAAGATAGTAAAGTTGCTATACGTTCAATAAGAAGAGACGCTATGGATGCGTTTAAAGCCGATAAGAAAAACGGCGAAATTACTGAAGACGACTTAAAGGGTATTGAAACTGACGTTCAGAAAATAACCGATAAATTTATAAAAGATATTGTCGAGAGAGTTGCAAAAAAAGAAAAAGAAATAATGGAAGTGTAATCTAAAAAATGGTCTGTAAAAATTACAGACCATTTTTGAAGAAAAATATAATTTATTCCCATTTATATACGGAGAATACTATGCTTAAATTTTTTAATAGAAATAAACAAAATACAATAGATGAACTTGATATCAATAATCTTCCAAAACACATTGGCATCATTATGGACGGTAACGGCAGATGGGCTAAAAAAAGAGGTCTTCCAAGGTCGGCAGGTCATAGGGCAGGTGCAAAGGTTTTAGAGCAAATAACCCGTGATGCAGGCCATTTGGGAATTCGCTTTTTAACTGTGTATGCCTTTTCCACAGAAAACTGGAAACGCCCAAGTGATGAAGTTGAAGCTCTTATGAAGCTTTTGTCAGAATATCTCGACGACTATAAGCGTCTTATAGGTGATGAAGATATAAGGGTGAAAATTATAGGCTCTTATGATGGTTTAAGTGAAGAAATAATTGCAAAAATTAAAAATATAGAGGAACAAACTAAAAATAATAGTGCTATAACCCTAAATATTGCTCTTAACTATGGTGGCAGAGATGAAATAGTTAAAGCCTGCCAGAAAATATCAGAAAAAATAAAAGACGGAAGTATAACGCCTGAAAATGTAACGGAAGATATGATATCGGAAAATCTTTATACAAATTATATGCCTGATCCCGATTTTATTATAAGACCAAGCGGTGAATACAGACTCAGCAATTTTCTTTTATGGCAAAGTGCATACAGTGAATTCTGGTATTCAAATATTTTATGGCCTGATTTCACAAGAGATGATTTAATTAAAGCTATAATAGATTATCAAAAAAGAAACAGAAGATACGGAGGCGTTTGATTATGCTTAAACAAAGACTAATATTTGGTGCATTGGGTATTGTAGCCGCACTTTTTGTACTGCTTTTTTGTTCAGTAAATGTAATATCGCTGTGTGTTGGGGTTATTGCACTTATTGGTATGTATGAATTTTTTAAGGTAACGGGTCTTGTAAATAAAAAAACACCGGCACTATATCTGGGTTTTGTTTTTGCCCTTGTTCTTTATACTGTTGCAATATTTAATAGTGGGTTTTTAAAAGAAAATTTAATGCCTTTTATTGCAGCCTATGTTTTTATTTTAATGGTTTCAATGGTGCTTTTTCACAGTAATTTAACCTTTTCTGATGCTGCACTTTCGTTTTTAGGCACTTTATACATCAGCATTTTCTTTTTGCATATAATATTTATCAGGCAAAGCGAACTTGGTAACCTCAATATCTGGCTTATTTTTATAAGTGCATGGGCAACCGATACCTTTGCTTATTTTGCAGGCAGAACTCTTGGAAAGCATAAGCTTTGTCCAAAGGTAAGCCCCAAAAAAACAGTTGAAGGTGCAATAGGTGGAACTCTGGGCTGTGTAATTTGCATTTGCATTTATGCTTATATTTGCGGCAAATGTAAAGGTGTTAGTGTAAATTATATATCTGCAACCATCTTTTCAGTTTTAACTGCAGTATTTTCTCAGTTTGGTGATTTAGCTGCAAGCCGCATAAAGCGTGAATATGGTGTTAAAGACTATGGCAACCTTATTCCTGGTCATGGTGGTATATTAGACCGTTTCGATTCGGCACTACTGATTTCACCCCTTGTATATTACTTTAC
>JAGBXL010000212.1 GCA_017629325.1 Clostridia bacterium
TCTTTTGAATTAAGAGGTCCGTCATTTAAAAGAAAAGCATTGTTGCCAAGGGGCTGAATTTCAAGGTAATCATAAAAATTAACTATTTTTTCAAGATTATCCATATCGGGATTATAGGGGTTTTCCAAAATTGCTCTATATAGTTCACCCGCTTCGCAGGCAGAACCTAAGATTAGCCCATCTCTTTTTTGTTCAAGAAGGCTCTTGGGAACAAGGGGCTTTTTATAAAAATATTCAAGCGACGACTTTGAAACAAGCTCATATAGGTTTCTTAAGCCAACAAGATTTTTAACTAAGATTATGCAGTGGAAATATTTGAGTGATTTATAATCGGCACAACCCGCCAGAGATGAATTTACTGAGGATATTTCTTCTATGTTTTTTTCTTTGAGCATTTCAAAGAGCTTTATTAAAATTTCGCCCGTAGCTCGTGCATCGTCGCAGGCACGGTGATGATTTTCAAGGTTTATCTTAAAATAAGCTGCCAAGGTGTTTAGCTTATAGTTTTTAACATCTAAAGAAAGTGCTCTTGCAAGTTCTACGGTATCGATGCTTGAATATGAATAGTTAAGACCGTTTCTTGACATGGCGTTTCTTATAAAAGATGTGTCGAACTTTGCATTATGTGCAACTAAATCGGCATCGCCTATAAACTCGCAAAATTCCTTTATTACGGTGTCTATGGAAGGTGCATCTTTAACCATATCGTCGTCTATTCCCGTAAGCTCAACAATACGCTCGGGGATATGTCTGCCCGGGTTTACAAAAGCAGAAAAGCTATCGGTTATTTTCATATCCTTCACTTTTACTGCACCAATTTCAATTATACTATCGTTTTCTGCACTAAAACCAGTTGTTTCCACATCGAAAACAACAAATTCGGAATTTATGTTTTTATTTGTTCTACCTCTTACAATAGACGGCATATCATCTATAAGATAACATTCCATTCCATAAATAACCTTAAGGTCGCTTTTTTCTGCAGCATGCATTGCTTCGGGGAATGCCTGAACGTTTCCGTGGTCGGTTATGGCAATTGCTTTATGCCCCCATTTTATTGCCTGCTTAACAAGGGTTTTGGCATCGGTCATTGCGTCCATCTGGCTCATTTTGGTGTGCATGTGAAGCTCTACCCTTTTTTCCGGAGCATTATCTTTGCGGGAGGGCATTGAATCTTCGCTTATGTCATTTATCATAATGGTGTTTTCTTTTTTAAAGGTGTCATACTGTATTCTGCCTTTTATTTTAACGCATACACCATCTTTTATTCTTCCTTTTACCGACTTATACTGCTTATCTGTTAGAAAACATTTTGCCGAAAATGCAGATTTGTTATCGGCAATAAAGAATGTGAGCAGAATTTTTTTGTTTTTAAGTTCTCTGAACTCACTGTTTAAAACTTCGCCCTTTACAATAACAAAGCCTGTTTCTTCATTTACTATTGTATCAATACCAACGCAGTCTTCTTTTATGGGTTTTCCAAATATGATTTCGCTTTGGAGTTCTTCGTTTGATTTGGCATCTTCAACCGGAGGCGGAACAACTATTTTTTCAAGCTTTTCGAGAGCTTCTTCTTTAAGTTTATTTATTGCCTCTTCATTTCTATCGTCAACAAACTCAAATTCCATATTGCAGCCAAGCTGGGAAAGAACTATCCTTTCCATTAAACTATGGCACTTTTCATTTTCTATAAGCTCTGTGCCATATTTAAGATTTATGGTATATTTACCATCTGCAAATTTTGCCGTGCTGTCGGTAAACACATGGCGAACACCGGGAACAAGCTCATTAACATAAAAAACAAGGTTCTGATAATAAAGCTCGTAGTTAAATTTTTCAAAATCAATATCATTATATTTAACCCTTATAACAAGCTTACTAAGGTTAAACTTTTGTGCTACCAGCCTTTTAAAATCTTCTATAATTCCATAAGGTATTATTTTATTTGTTGATAATGTTATATCCATGGTGCGACTATTTGAATCGGCATCGGTTTTTAATATGTAGTTTTCGTTTAATTCTTCCGGTATTTCTATTCCCTTAAATATATCCGAAAGCCTTACACTTGTTGGAGACATTACACTATACCCCGCATTTTTTCTATTTCGTTTTTCAGTTCACTAAACAAATCTTCTTCTTTTACTTTTTTTATTATTTCACCTTTTTTAAATATAAGACCCTCGCCGTTTCCTCCGGCAATTCCTATATCGGCTTCTTTGGCTTCACCGGGACCATTTACAACACAGCCCATAACTGCAACTGTTATTGGTTCATTTACACCGGCAAGGTATTCATCTACCCTTTTGGCAAGAGAAATAAGGTCGAGTTTTGTTCGTGCACAGGTTGGGCATGATACAAGGCGTGCACCCTCTTTCCTTAAATCAAGTGCCTTTAAAATTTCTTTTGCCACCTTTATTTCTTCTTTGGGGTCGTCGGTTAAAGAAACCCTTATGGTATCGCCTATGCCATCATTTAAAAGAGCACCTATTCCAATGGCAGATTTAACTGTTCCTCCAAGAAATGTGCCTGCCTCTGTAACGCCAAGATGCAATGGATAGCAAAACCTATCACTCATAAGGCGGTAGGAATCAATAGTCATTTGAACACTGCTTGCCTTTAAAGATACAACAATATCGTCAAAATCAAATTTATTTAATATCTCTATATGCTTTTTTGCACTCTCAACCATTCCCTCGGCTGTGGGATGACCGTATTTACTTAAAATATCATTTTCAATTGAGCCGCTGTTAACACCAATTCTTATGGGAACATTTTTTTCTTTTGCAATTTTCACAAGCTTTTTTATGCCCTCTTCGCTTCCAATGTTACCCGGATTTATTCTTACTTTATCTACGCCTCTTTCTATTGCTTTTATGGCAAGATTATAATCAAA
>JAGBXL010000026.1 GCA_017629325.1 Clostridia bacterium
AAGAAAAGGCTGCTGCCGAAAAAGCTGCTGCTGAAAAGGCTGCTGCCGAAAAGGCTGCTGCCGAAAAGGCTGCCGCCGAAAAAGCTGCCGCCGAAAAAGCTGCCGCCGAAAAAGCCGCCGCCGAAAAAATCGCTCAAAAAGAGGCAGCAAAAAAATTAAAAGAAGAACAGAAAGAAGCTAAAAAGAAAGCTAAAGCAGAGAAGAAAAAATCAAAAGTAAAGCCCTTTATTATAACGCTTATTGTTATTCTTATTCTGGCAGTTCTTTCGTTTGGTGCATATTACTACATAGATAACTACGGCATTCCCTTTAAAACAGTTAATTCCGACGAAAACATAGAATCCGATTCAAGCGGTATTTCAGATGCCCAGCCTGTTTTAGATGGCGATGAAGCTATATATGAGCTTGCCAAATCAAGCTTTGCATCGGGAGATTATTATTCCGCATATAGTGAATTTATAAAAATTTCAGATTTTGCCGATTCAAAAGAATATTTAACAGAGATTGCCTCAAATATGAGCCGCATTTTTTCTGCCGGCTATAACCATACTTTAGCTGCTATGTCTGATGGCACGGCTGTTGCCGCAGGTAACAACACCAGAAATAAAATAAATGTTGCCACCTGGGCAGATGTTACAGAGGTTTCGGCAAGAGGCAACCACTCGGTAGCTTTAAAGCAAGACGGTACCCTTGTTTTTGCAGGCTCCAATCAAAAGGGGCAGTGCAATTTAAACGGCCTTGCAAACATAAAAAGTGTTTCTGCAGGTGCAGAGCATACTCTTGCTCTTTCACAAGACGGCAATGTTTTAGCTGCGGGCAGTAACCTTGACGGACAGTGCAATGTTTCACAGTGGTCAAATGTTGTTTCAATAGCAGCAGGCGGAACTCACAGTGTTGCATTAAGAGACGACGGAACTGTTGTTGCATGCGGTAATAATGCCTATGGTCAGTGTAATGTATCCGAGTGGACAAACATTATTCAGATAAGTGCAGGCGATTGGTACACAGTTGGTTTAAGAGCAGACGGAACTGTTGTTACTGCAGGTAATAATTCCAATGGGCAGTGTAATGTGTCATCTTGGGAAGATATTATTTATGTTTCTGCAGGATTATGGCACACAGTTGGCTTAAAGAAAGATGGCACAGTTGTTGCCGCAGGCTCAAATGATTTTGGCGAGTGTGATGTTTCTACGCTTCAAAACATTGTATCGGTAGATGCAGGCGGATATCACTTCACCACAGTCCTCACAGCCGAAGGAAAGCTTATAACCATTGGAAATAATGGCGACGGTCAGTGGATAAATATGAATGTAAAATAGAGAATAGATAAGAGAGAAAAGAGAATAGAAAATGAAGAAATCCGCCTTCCATGGCGGATTTCAACCGTTTCTATTCACTCTTCACTTTTCACTATTCTCTTTTATTATTTTTATAAGCATGCTGTCTTCTTCACGAAGAGCAATAACGGTGTTTTTTATTAAAAATGCCTTGGGATCACCGAAAGGGGCAATACCAAGGCAAGTAGTTTTGCTTCCTTTTGCAAAGCCCAACTCCATTAGTCTTCGCCTAATATTACCTTTATTTTCAAGCCCTGTTATAACCGCACATTCACCGGGTTTTAAAGAGTTTAAATTATCTGTGCATTCACTCATTTCATTATCCCCCTTTATTAGTTATATGAAAAAAGGGGGATTTTGGTGATTGCAATAATAAAAGCTATTGATAAAATCCTTTGTACAGTGTATAATAAAAACACAAAAACTATTTGAAAAAGGGGGATACACCAATGAAATTTTCAGAATTCAAACGCTACTTAAGCTTTTTTATTCTTGCGGTAGCAATAATAGTTGTTTACAAAACCTTTGATAATCTTGCAGGTATTTTTTCTTTGGCATCTTCATTTTTAAAACTGGTATCTCCAATAATATATGCTTTTATTATTGCGTTTTTGCTTTATCCACTGTGCGATGCTACCGAAACCTTTATAGAAAACAAAATGCCCTCATTCTTTAAAAAAAGGGCAAGGGGAATTTCGGTTATTTCTGTTTATGTGTTTGTTTTTCTTGTGCTTGGCTCTGTTTTATATGCCATGCTTCCTCTTATAATAGATAACATAATCGATTTTTTAAAAACAATTCCTGTTCTTCTTGAACAAATTGTTGAAAAAATAAACAGAAGTAAATTTATAGATATCGATTTAAAAAGATTAGATAAATACATTGATTTTAAAAAGTTTCTTTCCGAAAGCGGCTGGCTTAATATGGGTGTTTACACATCTAAAATAGTTAGCTTCTCAATGAATTTTGTAAATATCATTCTTTCGGTAATAACCTCTGTATATATTCTTTTAGAGAGAAAAACTCTTGTTTCCGGCCTTTCGGAATTTATTTCTGTATTCGATAAAAGTGGAAAGCTTACAATTGTTAAAAGATATTTGAAAAAAGCGGTTGACTTTACCTATAAATATATGTTCTGCATACTTTTAGATGCGGTTATAGTATTTTTTATCTGTTTAACTGTGTTTTTAATAATGGGTACAGACTACGCCCTCGTTCTTGCACTTATGATAGGGCTTTTCAATATTGTTCCTCACTTTGGCTCGCTTATAGCATTTATAATATCGGTTGTAATAACTCTTGTAACCTCAAATGTTTCTACTACTCTTATATTTGCGGTGGTGCTTTTTGCAGTTCAGCAGATAGACGCCAATGTTATTCAGCCTCATATTGTTAAAGATAAATTAGAGGTTAGTCCTTTCTGGGTGCTTGTTGGAATTCTCATTGGCGGCGGACTTTTTGGAATATGGGGAATTCTTTTGGCAGTTCCCGTTTTGGCAGTTTTAAAAACGGTTATACATGATTATTTTGAATACCGAGGTAAAAGCAGATAAGAGATAATAGAGAAAAGAGAATAGAAAATGAAGAAATCCGCCCTCAAAGGCGGATTTCAACCATTTCTTTTCACTCTTCACTATTCACTCTTATCTTTTTTACTGTATAGGAATTTGCGTTTTCTTTGTTCGCGAGAGAAAATGTTAATGAGTTTTGGCTCGCGACATGGGTGCAGGCTCAGCCTGCTTTTATGCCAGTTTTATTGCAGTTAAAAGAAGCTTTTCATTATCTTTATATATTTCGTCAAATTGTGAAAGGGGCAGAGGGTTTTCGCCTTCGCCTGCTTCAACGGTGTAGCCGGGGAGGTTATAATGAGAAATAAACCAGTCTTTGTATCCGGCAAAGCCTGATTCAACGGGAGTAATATCCAGGCAATATCCGCTAACTTTTTC
>JAGBXL010000213.1 GCA_017629325.1 Clostridia bacterium
AATCCCATTGGCTACTCAAAATATCACTCGGCACTCAAGGATATTCAGAAGGCAGCGTAAGCTGCCTCTGGTTTTTTCTTGATGAAATATGTAGGGGCATAGTCAAGCGGCAAGACAACGGACTTTGACTCCGTCATTCGTTGGTTCGAATCCAACTGTCCCTGCCATTTTATTTAAAATAAAAATATAAAGGAGAGTTTAAAGTGTTAAATTTCGCAAAAATCAAAATTCGCATTAACAAGAATGATATTATTGGTAAGCGAGTTGGTAAGCTTGTTGTTAAAGAGTATGCTTTTGCTAAATATGCTTTTGGCAAAAAAGATGGCTGCAAAAAAGTTAGGCATTTTTATTTATGTGAATGCGATTGCGGTGTAAAAAAGCTTGTTCAACGAGGCCCTTTGCTTAACGAGATTGTTATGACTTGTGGATGTAGCAGAATTCGTTCTGATTCTAAAATTAAAGCAAAATTATTAGCACCAACTTATTTGCCAGTTAATCCAGATTTTGATAAAACAAACTGGATTCTTGAAAAAAGCAAAGAAGTACATTGTGCAGCTGTTGATTGTTTTTACAATTTAGATTCTTTATGCGATTGTAAAAAATCAAATATAAATCCTGGGCTTTTGGAAGAATGCCCACAGTTTGTACAGGATTGAGGTGTAAGGATATGGCAATAAAAATGAGAATCAACAAAGACATAGAGGCTAAATGTTGCGAGTGTGGAGCTGGCAAGAAGCAGTCATTGAATTTGTTTGATATAAAAATCGCAAATCACGTTTTTACTCTTTGCGATGAATGTAATTTAAAATTATTTTATAAAACTTTAAATGCTGAGTGCCATAAAAATCACAGGACTAAAACCCCAGAAGATATGGCTATACTTCGTAAAAGAGCATTTATTGCAGAAAAGCAAAAGATAAAAGAGGCCAAAGCAGATGGTTAATTTTTCAAAAGTTCCTTGTATTTACTGGGATGATGTTACGAAGATATCGCATTTGCAAAGGCGCATAATAATATACTCCATTATGTATTATGAAATGGATGAAAGCTGTGTTGATGATTTTGAATATGACAGCATTTCGAAACAGTTAGTTGAACTGCAGAAAAAATCAAGCTTTGAATCTTTCAGAAAATCGACATATTTTTATGCTATGTACGATTTTGATGGCAGCACTGGTTTTGATATCCCATCAAGGTTGACATCGTATGATAAAGCATATTTAACCAGTTTAGCAAAACATATATACAATCAATGGAAAAGAAAAAGGAGAGATTAAATGCTTTCGTTAAAAGATTTAGTAAACAGAGTTTATAGAGATAAAAAGTGTGTTGCTTTTGATTATGAAATGGTTGTTGCAGATGCAGACAATTTGTTTTTAAGAGCAATGTTTGCAAAACAGATTCCTAGCGGCGAATCTGATTCAAAAGTGTGGCGAATGCAAATAATAATCCCAAGGACACGGGATTGCGATAGCCAAGTTTATACTTTTGTATATGAAATGCCAAAGCTTGATGTCCCGCTTGAATTGATAGCAGGTACAGGCTTGCGATTCTTTCAACTGTATTTAAAAGAAGAAGTGCAAACAAAATCTTTGCTTGATTTTGAGATAGGCGAGCTTTTAAAGGGGATGTAATAAAGTGAAAAGGACCGGTAAGTTTTACAGAAGAAACGAGGCAGATGTTATGAATCTGCTTGGATTCAGACCGACAAAGAACTCAGGTTCTGGTTGGGTTGAAAAAGAAGATGGCCAAAACGAAAATGCAATTTGCCAACTTAAAAGCACTGATGCACAAAGTATAAAGATTTGCAAAAAAGATTTAGATACACTTTTGATTAATGCTGCTGTGTGCCACAAAATACCTGTATTTGCGGTGCAGTTTTTGCAATCGCAAGAAGTTTATTTGGTTGTAAAACCAGAGCTGATTGCTGATATTGCTAAATACATCAAAACAGGAGAATATACTCCGCAACACGATGTTTTTGCCGGAGTTGATTTAAGTGAGCTTGAAGATACAACTGTATATATTGATTCCGATAAAGTGGTTAGGTCAAGCTCAAGTGCAAGAGAGAGATTTGCAAAACAAAATGCAAAAAAATTTGAAAAAGAAAAGAGGTCAGCAAAATGATTATAAAAATAAAAGAGGTTGTTACGTATGGAGGACATAGCTTATCTGCTAATGGTAGTGTTAATCTGACACTTAAAGCAGCTTATTCAGAGCTTTCCAAAACAATTCAGGCTATGCAGATGCTTAACAATGATATTGATATTAAAGCTAAAATGCCTGGGGCCAATGCTATAAAGCTTGGTTCATTCAGAATAAAGCAGATTGTTGTTGATGGCGATGGCGAATCTGTGCTTAAGTTTAATGGGCTTAATGATTACATTGAAATGGACAACCTTAATTTGCTCCCGCTTAACAGTGATGATAACAAAGAATTTGCTGTTCTGCTTGCAGCAGAAATTGAAGAAGAGGAAGGGGGAGAAGATGATGCCGAAGAATAATAAAATTGAATATTGTGAACTTTCGAAAGCAAAGATTACGGATTCACGTAATATCGTAATTTCAAGATGTTCAAAGGGCGGTTTTACCGTTGCCCAGCAGCTTGAGGCTAAAGAAAATGATAAGGTTACAACAGTATTTATGAAGGGTGCATTCCATGTTGATGATGTGCACGGCCTTTATAATCTTCGCGATGCTATTAATCTTGCCATTAAAATGGTAGAAGAAAGCACAGAAGATACTGAGTGGGATGATACCGCATTTTCAGAATAAATAAAAAAAATCGAAATTTGCAAAAATTTTTTGAAAAACTATTGACAAATGCAAAATAAATGGTTATAATAGTAACATAAGGTGACTTAAATAAATGTTTAGGAGAACAAACAATGAATGATTTATTTGTAAAAACAAACGAAAAAGTTACAATCACATTTAATGGTTGGGACGGCAAATCTTATAACGGCGAAACTCGCACCATGAATGTTTATGTGAACGAATTTATTCCCGGAAAAAAGTTTGTAAAGTTTTATTCGAGACATTTTAAAGTATGGACCTATCACCTCATTAAAGAAGAAACACACAAGGTGACAGGTGCTAATTTGGTTAGTTACTGGTGTTCTGAATGAACTGTTTATGTATTTGTAAAAAGTTTTGCAATTTTTCAAAAAAACCTATTGACAAACTCAAAAGCATTTGATATAATGTAAACATCAGATGAATCCAAGGATAAAACAGAATGCGACAGTGCAATCCGGTGAGTATTGAATTACAACAACGGCAGGAAGTAACGGCTGCGAAAGGTAACCTTGGATTTGTAGATAAAAAAGTGTTAAGGAGAATGACAATGGCAAAGAATGATTTTGAAGTAATTGGTGTAGGTACAATCGTTAAGGATTTGAATGGCTATAAGCTTATGGTAGTCGAAAGAGCAGACGAACATGCAGTCCTTAAGTATGTTGATGAAAATGGCGAACTCAGTCGAGGTAGTGTATTTGCTGTTCCCAGTCACTTTGATTTTTATAAAGTTGTTGAACTCCATGCACGTTAATTTGTAAATAAAATGCAAGCCAAGCATTTGTTTAATTTCTTAAATCAAAACCAAAAAATCAATTTAAAAGGAGAAATGTAAAATGGCAAAAAATTATTCATTCGCAGAGGCAGTAAAGGTTATCGCAGAAGGCAAGGATTTTGAATCAATCGCAGACATCGGTCGCAGATTCCCCATTCTTGCAAACAAGATTGCTGTTGTTACAGCAAAGGCTGGTCAGGATGCAGTTGACCTTGCAAGTTTTATTCCCGAGCATGTTACTGCAAACAAAGTTAACACAATGATAAAGAATGCCCTTGAATCCGGCGAAACAGAATCCGAAGACGAAGCAACAAGCGAAGAAGATTTTGAAGAAGCTCCCAAGGCAACAAAGAAGAGTGAAGCTCCCAAGGCAACAAAGAAAGCCAAGAGTGAAACTAAGGGTGATTCAGAAAACGATTATGCTTCAATGAGCGGCAAGGCTCTTTATGAGCTCGTTAAGGAAGCTGGTGTTCTTAAGGAATGCAAGGCAAAGTATGGTACCAAGAAGGACGAAATTCTTAAGTTTATTGAAGAAGGCGGCCTTGTTGGCGGCAATGAAACTGAGGAAGATTCCGAAGAAGATGCTACCGAAGAAAATTCAGCCGGCCAGTATGATGGCATGAAGGCTATGGACCTGTTTAAGGAATGCAAGAACCGTGGTATCAAGGCAGCTCCCAAGAAGCCTGCTAAGTACTATATCGACCTCCTTATCGCTGACGATGCAAAGGCAACAGAATCCGATGCAGAAGATGATGATTGGGACGACGAAGAGGAAGAGGCTCCCAAGACAGCTCCCAAAACAGCAAAGAAGAATGCAAAGGAAGCAAAAGCTCCTAAGGCAGCTCCCAAGAAAACAGAAGATGAGGACGACGATGATTGGGATATATAATCCCCTCTTCGCAGAGTAGCTGACTGTACGTAGTCCTCATTAAATAATTAAAAAGCCGGCTGATGCCATTGAAAGGCAGCGTTATTAACAAACATAACGTTTTGATGTCAGCCGGCTTTTCTTTTAGGTGTGATAGTTTGAAAACAAAAGAAATTTTGAATCTTGATTTCAGAATAAAAGAAAACAAAGAAAAAATACAGAAGGTGTTGAAACAAATCAAGCCACTTTCTAAGTGCCAAGAACGGCAAGTGCCAATTGAGATGCTTGAAAAATTAATTTTTTCAATTATAAAAAAATACGATTTGAGGGCATCAAACATGCAAATGTCTTTTTTTAGTTCAGATACATGCTTATATACAATTTGTGTTTTTACAGATAGTACAGGCGAAATGATTTCTTTAATTCACGGAATGTGTTTATACGAAGTTTATGCTAAGTTAGCAATTTTTCTGTATTCACAGGTAAAAAGCGATTGCAGACTTAGGGGTATGACTAAAGAAGAGTTTGAAAGAGAAAAGATTGCAAAATCTGTTGAAAGCAGGTGGTCACATTGAGGCTTAGGATTTTTACAGATGGTGCTTGTTCTGATAATCCAGGCCCTGGCGGTTGGGCAGTTGTTTTTTGCAAGAATGATAAATGCAAAACATTTTCAGGTTATGACTGCTCCACTACAAACAACAGAATGGAGCTTATTTCTGTTATCGAAAGCTTTAAGGAGATTTTGAAGCTCGAAAGAAAAGAAGGCCAAAACAATGTTTATGAATTATTTTCAGATTCAGCTTATGTAGTTAATTCTATAAATAATGGATGGCTGCAAGCATGGGAATTTAATGGTTGGAAAACTACTCGTGGTGATGAAATAAAAAACCAAGATTTATGGCAAGAGTTTTTGAAGCTTCAAAAGAAGATTAAAGCAAAAAATATAAATATAACAATTATAAAAGTTAAAGGGCATGCAGGCAATTCTTTTAATGAATTAGCCGATGCTATCGCTAAAGCAGAAGTTGCTAAAGCAAAAGAATCAATATAGCAAGGAATGGTGCTAAAATGATTAAATACGTAGAGGAATTTGCCAAACGAAAGTTTGAAGGCGAAACACTTAAAAAAGCATATTTGGATGCTGCAAAATGGGTATCAACAAACATATTGGCATGCGAAGATTTTCACAATGTGCAAATTGAGTATGAGAAAA
>JAGBXL010000214.1 GCA_017629325.1 Clostridia bacterium
CAAAGAGCTGCCGACCAGCTACCGTTATTTTTGCCGTCAAAGCATGAAGTGGACGCGTCACCGCATTGTGTTCAAAGCCGGAGATCACCACTCTGCTCCCCGGCTTAACCAATGTGCCTATGGCGATATTTAGCCCATGGGTACAATTTGTTGTGATGACCACCTGCTCCGGTCTACAGTCAAATAATTCCCCCGCCCGCTCCCGGCAGCGATATACCGCTTTGGAAGCTTCCATCGCAGCTCTATAACCACCCCGCCCGGGATTGGCGCACCGTTCCATAGAGCCATGAGATTCGCCGACTATTGAAAACTGAATATTTTTTCCCCATACCGCGCTCATAAGCCTTCTCCTCTCAGATAAATGAAATAATGTATAATTATACAACTTTTTTAAGTTTCTGTCAATATTCGCAAGCTCTTTAAATAAAGAAAAAGGTGCATAAACCGTACTGTTTTTGCACCTTTAAAACTATTTAATTATTGCATTGGTGTTTCTTCGCCAAGAACTATATTTATAGAAGCATACTTACCATTTCTATATACTTTTATTTTAAGCATATCACCGGGTGATTTTTTATTTTTAATAACATTGATATCATCTACTGTTTCTATGGGCTCGCCTTCGCACTCTACGATTATGTCGCCCACCTTAACACCTGAAATATATGCAGGGCCGTTTGGTGTCATACTTACAACATAAACACCCACTTTAAGATTATAGGCTTTGGCATCTTCTTTTGTTACCGCTCTACCACCTATACCAATTACCGGTCTGCCTTTTACATAACCGCTTGTCATTAAATCCTGAATAATTGGTTTTGCTTCGTCAATTGGAATGGCAAAGCCAAGACCCTCTAAGGTTGTTGATGAAATTTTGGCTGTGTTAATACCTATAAGATAACCATATTCATTTACAAGAGCTCCGCCTGAATTACCGGGGTTTATGGCAGCATCGGTCTGTATGAGGTTAAGGGTTCTGTCGTCTATTGTAACTGTGCGGTTAAGACCGCTTATAATACCTTTGGTTGTTGTGCCGGCAAATTCCTGACCTAAAGGATTGCCGATTGCAATTGCAGTTTCACCCACACGAAGTGATGAACTGTTGCCAACCTGTGCATAGGTGAGATTCTGGGCATCTATTTTTATAACTGCTAAATCTGTTGCGGCATCTTTACCTATAAGCTTTGCGGAATATTCTTTTCCATTATTTAATATAACAGATATTGCTATGGCATTTTCTATTACATGGTTATTGGTTACGATATATCCATCGGAACTTAAAATAACTCCTGATCCGCTTCCCTGCTCAACTTCGCGGTTTAAATCACCATATATGCTGCCAAACTGACCGTAGGCGTTTCCGTAGGTGGTTTTATTTATTATTCCTACAACAGCGGGGCCAACTTTATCTACAATTTCGGGTGTGGAAAGAGGATCACCGCTTGCTGTGGTGTAGCCTGCTGCCGAGCCTGACGGATTAGATTGAGAATTATTTATGTTATCCTGAACGCTCACGCCCGGATTAAGCATAGCATTAAAATAGATTGACGAAACGCCGGAAAGAAGTGCACCACCAAATATTGAAACAACAGATGTTATTATAAGAGAGGCAACTAAGACTTTTAAGGACACATATTTTTTCTTCTTTGTGGGCTTTTTACTTTCTCTAAAAAAGCTTTGATTAACATTTGAAGGATGGTTTTCCTCATACATATAATACATATCATTATGAGTTTCTTCAAAATTTTCGGCCTGCTGACTCAAAGATGGTGTATCCTGAGGGGTTGAAGATTCGCTTAAAAATTCATCTTTTTCATATTCAAAAGTATTTTCTTTTTCAGCATCATTTGGAATGTTATTTTCAAATTCGTTCATAGGGATTCCTCCTGTCTTACCCGATAATAATATAGGGATTTTACTGTAAATATATTCTATCATATAAATTTTAATAAACTGTGAATAGAATATGAATTTTAAATAAATTTATGCCATCTCTGCTGTGAAAACAAACTCCGTGTATTCGTTTATCACACTTTTTACGCTTATTTTTTCGCCGTGGGCATCAATTATTTTTTTAACTATATAGAGTCCTATTCCTGTTCCGGAACGGTCGGTACTGCGGGAATTATCTACTTTATAGAAGCGTTCCCATATAAAATTAAGTTTATCTTCTTCTATGCCATAGCCTGTGTTTTTTACTCTGCATTCACATTTATTACCCACAGGCTTTATGGAAATTGTGATTTTCCCATTTTTATCAGCGAACTTTACTGCGTTATGAATGAGGTTTGTTAAAATCTGCGTGTATTTATCGGCATCGGCATTTACTGTGAATTCATCACCATAGGTTTCAAAATCAACATCTATATTTTTAGATGTTATATCGTCTTCAAACTTTATGAGAACAAGCTTTGCCATTTCTGCAAAATCAAAATTTGTTTTTGATAAATTTTTCACCTGGTCGTCTATTCTCGAAAGTGTTAAAAGTTCATTTACCATTCGGGATAGTCTCTTCGTTTCGGAAAGGACTATTGCAAGGTATTTATCCTGGTTTTCTTTTGGAATTGTGCCATCTAATATTCCTTCAACAAAGCCTGATATTGATGTCATTGGAGTTCTGAGTTCATGGGATATATCGGATACAAAATCCTGACGCATTTTTTCGAGAGAGCCTATGCTGTCTGCCATTTGGTTTATGTTGGAAGCAAGCTCTCCTATTTCATTATTTTTATTATACTGCACTCTTTTTTCAAAATTCCCTTTGGCAAATTCTTTGAGAGTGTTATTTATTTTTTTTAGAGGATGAGTGATGTTTCTCGAAAAAAGAAACATAAACATTGAGGCAAAAAACAGGGTTATAAGCTCAATCATAAAGATTTCATATATAACAAATTTATATTGCCCTATAAGCGTGGGCTCGGGTTTGCTGCAAAAAACAGCCCATGCATTTTCGCCGGTATCACTTTTAATAAATTCACCAACTGTGATGGTTTTTTCGCCATATACCTCATCGAAAATTCCGCTTAAATTTGCATTGGGACTTGTGCCGAGAGTTTTTAATGCTTCAAGAGAATTACTTTTCATTTTATCGGCAGAGGTTATATTATTTGCCCATATAACATTGCCAAATGTGTCCATAAACAGAATATTTGATTTTGAAAAATACGCAAACTGACTCATAGACTCATTAAAGAGCTTATCCATTTTGCTTGTTCTGAAGCTAAGAGACATCTGTGCGAGAGGTTTTACATGTTTTATGCTGTCATACATCTGGGTGTTTAGTTCATTTATTGCACTTGCTCTGAATGAAATAAAAAATATGGGAGTTAAAACAATAAACGATATAAGCATTACACATAGTGCCCCTGCCATAAGGCTTAAAATTACTCTTTTACGCATTATTTCACCTCAAATTTATAGCCTACTCTCCAGACTGTTTTGAGTTCCCATTTATCTGATATGCCATCTATTTTTTCTCTTAATCTTTTAACATGAACATCAACTGTGCGGGAATCAACATAATAATCATAGCCCCAGACCTCATTAAGAAGCTGATCTCTGGTGAACACTTTATTGGGGTGAGTGCAAAGATAATTTAAAAGCTCCAGCTCTTTTGGCGGAATGCTCACTTGCTTACCTGCAAGGTGAAGTTCATAGGTGCTCATATCTATGGTTAGGTTTTCAAAGCTAACCTTTTGCTCCGGTTCATTTTGAAAATCTACCCTTCTTAAAACCGCTTTAATTCTTGCCACAAGCTCTTTTGGCTCAAAAGGCTTTACTATATAATCGTCTGCACCAAATTCCAAGCCGAGAATTTTATCCAGGGTTTCTCCTTTTGCAGTGAGCATTATAACAGGAACATTACTTTTTTTACGAATTTCTTTTAAAACCTCAAACCCGTCTTTTCCGGGCATCATAATATCAAGAATAATCATTGAATATTCCTCGCGGAATACATTGGCATAAGCAGAATCGCCATCATATACTGAGGTAACTTTATAGCCGTCTTTTTCGTATTCGAATTCTAACGACTCTCCAGCGGAAAGTTCGTTTTCGCCAAGAATACATTGTTTTTTGTCACTCATACCGATAGGCATAGACGAAATTACGTATACGTTTTTAGTAAAATTTGCTAC
>JAGBXL010000215.1 GCA_017629325.1 Clostridia bacterium
AATGGACAAAGCGAACCCCAAGCGAAAAAATTTCGCTTGGGGTGATAACCCGACGCTGTACAAAGGTACTGCTAGTGGTGAGCTTTGTTTATAGCAAAAGGCAAAATAAAAGAAAAATATCGTCAAAAAAGACGATATTTTTCTACATTTATAAATTTTTTATTATTTGACAAACCACAAATACTTTGATTTGGATTAATTTCTGCCTTTTGCGTTCTGGACTTTTTTTACATTCCATTAAGAATTTTTGATGGTGAAGTTCCAACTATCCTTACACATCTTTTCAATGTCATATTCAGCCTGCCAGCCAAGCTCTTTTTTAGATTTTTCAGGATCTGCATAACACATTGCAATATCGCCGGGGCGTCTTGGTGCAATTTTATAATTGATTTTTCTTCCGCATGCTTTTTCATAAGCTTTAACAATGTCAAGAACACTGTATCCTGTGCCTGTTCCAAGGTTATAAGCGTGAGCACCACTGGTTGATTTAACCTTTTCAACAGCCTTAACATGTCCGCGGCTTAAGTCAACAACATGAATAAAATCTCTAACACCTGTGCCGTCGTGGGTGTTGTAGTCATCACCAAACACACTTAAGCATTCAAGCTTTCCAACAGCAACCTGTGCAACATAAGGAACAAGGTTATTTGGAATACCATTTGGATTTTCGCCAATAAGACCGCTTTCATGTGCACCAATTGGGTTAAAGTAGCGAAGAAGAGCAATACTCCATTCGTTGTCTGAAACATATAAGTCTCTTAAAATCTGCTCAATCATGAGCTTTGTGCTTCCGTAGGGGTTAGTTGTATGAAGCGGGAAATCTTCTCTAATAGGAACAGATGCGGGGTCGCCGTAAACTGTTGCCGATGATGAGAATACAAGCTTTTTGCAGCCGTATTTAGCCATTGTTTCACAAAGAATAAGAGTGCTTGTAATGTTGTTGTGGTAATACTGAAGTGGAATCTGCACAGATTCGCCAACAGCTTTTAAGCCTGCAAAGTGAATAACAGCCTCTATTTCATTTTCTTCAAAAATCTGCTCTACCTTATCTCTTTCAAGAAGGTCAGCTTCGTAAAATTTAAAATCTTTTCCCGAAATTGTTCTTATTTTATCAAGAACTTCAGGTCTTGAATTACAGAAATTATCAATAATAGCAATTTCGTAGCCTGCATCAAGGAGCTCAACGCAGGTATGGCTTCCGATAAATCCTGCACCGCCGGTAACTAAAATCATTATAGTCAATCCTTTCCTATGAATTTCTTAAATTATTATATACCACATTTTTTACATTTGCAACCTTTTTATAAATTAAAGTTTGCACTATGTATTATTTTTTTATGTAAATTTTGAATTTTTTGTAAATTTTTATTTAAAGGGGTAGATTTTTTCTTTTATTTGTAGCATAATATATCTTGATATTATATAGGTAATTATTTGAAAGGATTGAAATTTTATGAAATACATAGTTTTGCTTATGGATGGTATGGCAGATTATCCAGTAAAGGAACTTGGCGATAAAACTCCTATGCAAGCTGCCAAAAAGCCAAATATTGATTCGCTTTTTAAAAAGTCTGTATGCGGGCTTGTAAATAATGTTCCCGATAATCTTTCCCCCGGCTCCGATGTAGCCAATCTCTCAGCAATGGGCTATGATCCCCAAAAGTTCTACACCGGAAGGTCTCCCCTTGAGGCTGTCAGCATGGGAATAGATTTAAAGCCCACAGATATAGTTTTCAGATGCAATGTTGTAACCGTAACCGAAGATGAAGAAAACTATGAAGATAAAATCATACTCGACCATAGTGCCGATGAAATAACAACCAAAGAAGCAGCAATTTTAATTGAAGATGTCCAAAAGCATTTTGGGAATTCATTCCTCACATTCTATCCCGGAGTTAGCTATCGCCACGCTCTTGTTTGGGCAAATGGTCCTGAAAGCTATGAATTAACACCTCCCCACGATATTCTTGAAAAGAGAATCGGCGATTATCTTCCCAAAGGCGAAAGCGGAAAAATTCTTGGCGAAATGATGAAAAAAAGCTATGAATTTTTAAATAATCACCCAGTAAATATTGAAAGGGCAAAAAGAGGTCTTAAAAAAGCGAATACTATCTGGATATGGGGCGAAGGCAAAAAGCCTTCACTCGAGAGCTTTTATAAACTTCACGGCTTAAAGGGAAGCGTTATATCTGCAGTTGACCTTATAAAAGGCATAGGTATCTGTGCAGGGCTTGAATCAATAGATGTAGAAGGTGCCACAGGCAATATCCACACCAATTTTGAAGGCAAAGCAAAGGCTTGTGTAGAATCTATTGTTAGCGGAGCAGACTACTGCTTTGTTCACATGGAAGCACCTGATGAGTGCGGCCATCGCCACGAAATTGAAAACAAGGTGAAATCAATAGAATTAATAGACGAAAAAGTGGTTGCCTACATAGTTAAAGAATTAAAAGAAAAAAATATAGATTACCGCATGCTCATTCTTCCCGATCACCCAACCCCTCTTGCACTTAGAACCCATACCCGTGATGCTGTTCCATTTATGATATACGATAGCACCAATGAAGAAAACTTTGATTTTGATTCCTTCACCGAAGAAAACGCAGCAAAAAGCGGAGTATTTGTTGAAAAGGGTTATGAAATTATGAGTATGTTTGTTAAATAAGGAGGATCCTTATATGAGTGCGAAAAACTCAATACTCATAGCCGATGACGATAAAAATATATGCGAGCTTGTAAGATTATATCTTGAAAAAGAAGGCTATAAAGTAACCTCGGTATATGATGGTGATTCTATTCTTGCCAATGTATTCCGCGAGGAATATTCAATGATTATTCTTGATATTATGATGCC
>JAGBXL010000216.1 GCA_017629325.1 Clostridia bacterium
ATGCTTTCCGACGGTATTATAATGATAAAGGGAAGTTATACAATTAAATAAAAAATAGCAAAAAAACATCTGTAAAAATTATTTTTACAGATGTTTTTTATTATTATTTTTTGCCTTATTAACGGCAGGAGCAAGCCCCCGCCCTACGAAAGCCTAAAACAAAAATACTACTAATCTTTTATCATATCCCCTATTTTTACAACATCGCCTGCTCCCATGGTGATTATTATATCACCCTTTTGAGCATGCTTTTTTATATAGCCGGCAATTTCTTCAAAATCTTTTATATATAATGAACCGGGGATTTTATCGGCTAAATCTTTAGAAGATACAAGCCCTGTGTCTTTTTCGCGGGCAGCATAGATATCAGTTAAGATAACTCTATCGACCTTCGAAAGAATTTTTACAAAATCATCAAACAGTGCTTTGGTGCGGGTATAGGTGTGAGGCTGAAAAATGCACCACACGGTGTTATGCTTTATCTTTTTAACAGAATCAAAGGCGGCACGGATTTCTGTTGGGTGATGAGCATAGTCATCTACTATAAGCGCACCTCTGCAATAGCCCTTTTTTTCAAATCGTCTTTTGGTGCCTTTGTAGCTTTCAAGACCTTCTTTTATAAACTCAATATCTATTCCCATTGCAAGTGATGCAGCCAAAACCGCTGTGGCATTCAGAACATTGTGTCTGCCAACCACATTTAGTGTGAGGGAACATATTTTTTCACCGTTTTTAACAACATCAAAGCTTGGGTAACCAAAATCATCGAAGGTGATGTTTTGAGCTTTAAAATCGCCTTTTTCAAAGCCATAGCTTATGGGAGTGCAAGCTGCACTTTGTGCACACTCCATAGCTTCGGCATCTTCGGCACAGACAACAAGGATGCCATCTTGTGGAATGAGTTTTGAAAAATCAGAAAAGGCTGATTTAATGTCTTCAATATCTTTATAATAATCAAGGTGATCTTCTTCAACATTAAGAATTATTCCTACACTTGGGAAAAACTCTAAAAAGCTACGACAATATTCACAGGATTCTGTGAGAAAATATTCGCTATCGCCCATTCGGAAATTCCCATTTAAAATATCAAGATTTCCGCCAACCATAACTGTTGGATCTAAATTTGCTTTCATAAGCACATAGCTCATCATTGATGTTGTGGTTGTTTTACCGTGAGTTCCGGCAACGGATATTGCTTTTTTATAATCCTTCATTATTCTGCCAAGCATTGAGGCACGAGAGATGGCCTCTATTCCCTTTTCGCGTGCAGCTATAAGCTCGGGATTATCATTTGAAATTGCGGCTGTATATACCACAAGATCAGGATTTTTAATATTATCGGCACTATGACCAATTGTTATTTCGGCACCAAGTGAAATGAGTTCCTCTGTTGATGCACTTAGGGAAAAATCGGAACCTGATACTTTTATTTTATTATGCAAAAGAACCTTGGCAATAGCACTCATACTTACGCCGCCGATTCCTATAAAATGAACATGATTTGCTTTTTTCATTATAACAGCTCCTCATTGATTTTATTGATTTAGTTATACACCATAATAGTTATTATATTTAATTATACACTATTTAATGGTAAAAATAAACAGTTATTTTTAAAAAACTTAAAATATTTAAAAATGGTATATATTTTAAAGAATTGCACAGTATAATTAAAGCTAATATATATTCGGAGGTAATCACTTTGGAGATAACAGATATCCGCATCAGACAGATGACACACGAGGATAAAATGAAAGCAGTTGTTTCTGTAACTTTTGATAATGCTTTTGTTGTTCATGATATTAAAATTATTGAGGGTCCGGAAAGACTTTTTATAGCTATGCCCAGCAGACGCACTCCCGATAATGAATATAAGGATATTGCACACCCCATAAACATAGAAATGAGAGAGCTGCTGCAAAAAAGCATACTTGAAAAGTATGAATCGTTAAAAATTTCTGAAAGCTTCTGATTTAGCAGTTAAAAAAGGTTCTGTAATTTTTACAGAACCTTTTTTGATTATTTATTTGATTATTGAATCGTAATACTTAAATTTCTTAGTTTCTTCTACCTTCACATCTTTAGATAATTTATCTTTTTGGGCAGCGATTTTTTCGTTTATCTCGGGAGTAGCTGCCTCTGTGAGGGCAGATGCAACGCCTGAAATGCTTGTGTCTATTCTCTTTATAATATGGTAACCATAGTCAGTTTCAACAATATCACTTACTCCACCAACTTCGAGAGCAAAAGATGCTTTTTCAAATGGCTCTACCATCTGGCCTTTTGTGAAGGTGTAGCCGTTTGGCTGAGTTTGGAGACCGGGGTCGGTTGAGAATTCTTTCATAAGTTTATCAAAATCTTCTCCGGCATTTATTTTTGCCTGAATATCTTTTATTTTTGAAAGTGCTTCGGGTTTTGCAGATTCATCAGCTGCTTCAACCAGAATATGTTTCGCGCTTACGAATTCATCGGATACAAGTTTTGCATAGTAGAGATTGCCAAGATATTCATCTGTTAAAACCTGCTCGATTCCATCGGCGCTTGTTTCCATCACCTGACAAAACGCTGAAAATGTCATACCATTTTGCGATACACCGGTTGTGATTTGTTCCATCATTGATGAGATATTTGCATTATCTTCTGTTGAAAGAACTATGCCCTCTTCTTTTGCTTTTTCCGATGCCATTTTAGTGGCAACATCTCTTTTTATTGCTTCTTTTTTAATTTCTTCTTTATCAATTTCGGGTGCTGCTGAAGAATCGGCACCTTCTTCTGACATTTCGGCAGATGCTTCCTGAAGCTTTTCGTTATAAACACTCATAAAATAATAGCCATAGTATGCACCGCTAACCTCGATACCATCTGCTATTTTAAGAACTGTTTCTTTTGTTATTCTTGCTTTTTCGACATTTGCTGTGTCTTCCACAAGAC
>JAGBXL010000217.1 GCA_017629325.1 Clostridia bacterium
TAAACAATAATTTACCATTCTAAATAAATGGCGCAATAAGGCTGGAGCGTATGAATAAATACAACCTAAAAGTAGTAATTTCCTATAAAGTAAAAAGAACCCTACCGTTTTTACGATAGGGTTCTTACCTTTATTTATTACATTAAATTTCGCAAACACTTTATCTTTTATTATTATAATCAGTGCCTTATGCGTTCCGGAGCATTTTTACATTTTGGACCGGATTACTTTACGTTTATAACTCGTACTCTTCCTCCCCGACTTTCAGGCTTATCGGTAAAGATTGAGAAATAGCTGTAATTTTTAAAGTTATCTATTACTTCCGATAAAGGAATGTAGTTATAATCATAGCTGCCACTTATTTTATATACAACTATTTCGTCGGAAAGAGTGAGTGTTGTGCCATTTGAAAGAGTTATGCTTCCGTAGGAAATATCTTTAACACTTACATTCTGGTTATTTAATTTGGAAAGACTTGATTTTCCGCCGCCAGATGCAATTTTTACAACATTTCCTTTTTTAATATTTGTATAAACGCCACCGCTTGCTGTGATACGGCTGCCTGAAACATCGCATACATAGCTTCCGCTTGCCGAATGAGCACTTAGGGTTGCATTGGCAGATATAACAGGACCATAGGAAAAGGCATCGCCTGTTACATCTTTTAAGATAAGTTCTTTAATTATTCCATTTTCGGTTTTGGCATATAAAACATTTGATGCACTTATGCCTACACCGTCTATCCTCTGAAGATATACCTCTTTATAAACGCTTGGCAGATTTACTTCGTCGAAGCCTACATCGAGAATTTTAACATCGGGAGAAAGCTTAGCAGAGCCAAGAGTTAATTTTGAGGCATTTACTGTTCCCACTATTTTGCCGGGGGCTGATATTGCTGAAAGCTTTGCCTTGCCATTTTCTATTGATATGCTCATTATTCTGTTTATCCAGCCTTCATAGTCGGAGTCGGTGGCACAGTCAAGTTTGGTGCCATCTGCCAAAATAAGTGAAGCATAGGTTGAGGTATATTTTTCGCCGTTTGCATTTGTAAATTCCTTGGTGCCTGTGCCAACAAGATAGCCTGCCAGCTCTTCTTCAAGGGCGTTGTAGCTATGGGCTATTTTACCATTTCTGCCAAGGCAAAGCACAACCGCATCGCCAAAGGCTATGTTTACAAAGGATACATCGGCACTCTCCAGGGTGTAGGTCTTGCCCGAAACAGTTACGCTCTCAGGAGCATCTTTCGACGGAGTTGCACCCTCAAGGATACCTACCACCTTATTGTTATATACATAGGCTGTGTTTAGCTGGGGGCTGAAATAGAGAATGTCGTTTGCAAAAATCTGAGATGAAGAAATTTCCATACCATTTTTAACTACCTTGCTATTTTGCGATGCACCTGAAATGTGAGTGTACCAATTAGATGGGTTTACCACTTTAAATGGGCCTTCTAAAGAGGAAGTATTGATATAGATATATTTTATTCTTTCTGAATTATCGTAGGATATATATGCGGTATCGCCAACTGCAATCATTGATGCCGCCTTTGAAAAGCTCTGATTTTCGCCCGATATATATACAGTTGTTCCCGCAGGAACTGAAACTGTGGAATTTTTTCCATTTTGAGAGAGCATCAGGCCTCCGGGCATTGCAGATATAATTGTGCTTTCGGTATAGAGGGAGGGGGAAATGTTAAACATTTGCACCTTGCCTGAATACACCAGAAGCTCGCCCGATTTTCCTATTATGGAACTATCGAAATTTGCAGTGTCTATTGAAAATGTTCCTTCGCTTGTTAAAACCTTACCTGCTCCAACAGATGAAGTTTCATTATTTGTGGCAATTATAACTGCATCGTCATAATATGAATAGCCTATCTGCTCTATACCCTTTAAACTGCCGCCTTTATTGGTGGCACAGAGGGTATTATAGATTATTTTTACTGCTTCTTCTTTTGTTAATTCGTCGTAGGCAGTTTTATTTATGCCATCTGTAAGAGCTTTTTGCTTGCCTATTGATATCTGGCTTGAGGGCCAATCGGAAAAGTCGGTATCCAAATAGCCCAAAAGCTTAAGAGAAGCATCGAGAGCTTCGGCTAAATTTATTGCCTTATCGGGATAGAATAAAGAATCGGTGTAGGCACTCATATATTTATTTTCTGCTGCAACCTTTATATAGGGCGACATTGGGTGATTGAAGGTGCAATCGGCAAAAACAGAAAGCTTTGAATTTAAAGAAACAGAGTTTCTTTGTTTAGACGCCATTACAATCATTCTTGCAAATTCTCCCCTGGTGGCAGGAAGGGTGTTATTTAAAAGAGAGCCATTTTGAAGTTCAATACCGCCAATGGCATTTAAAAGAGCATAGGCGGAATTTATTGTGTTTGCCTCTTCTTTACTTATTTCTGCAGTGCTTTGAGAAATCTCTGCTTTATTGCCAAGTACATCGGCAACACCGCCGTCTCTTCCCAAAAGAAGAACTATACTATCGCCCCTTTTATATCCACCTGATGAAAGCTTTGAAAAAGCAAGAGTTGATTCGATTTTATACTGACCTCCCCCAACTGTTACGCTTTCGGGTGAATCCATATTGGGTGTGGCAGATAAATACACACCGCTTACCTTTTTGCTATACACAAAAACAGTGTTTAAGGTGCCGCTTATATACACAATATCATTCTTTTTTATATTGGCAAAAGATGAGGTGCTACCATTTTTAATTACGCTATATGATGAGTAGTCTTTATCATTTAAAGGAATTTTACTATCTTCATTTACTGTGTAGGGACCTTCAAAATCGGATTCGCCGGCTATGAGATAATCAATATTGCCATATTTATCTTTGCCAACAATTAAAACATCGCCTGTTTTGATTTGAGATTTTAAGCTGCAGA
>JAGBXL010000218.1 GCA_017629325.1 Clostridia bacterium
AAAAATAATGGAACCAATGGAACTTTTAATTGTTGATGTTCCCGAGGAATACACAGGCACAGTTATCCAGACCTTAAGCAAGCGAAAAGCCCAGATGCTTAATATGAATGCAGGTAATTCAGGCTACACCAGAATAGAATTCAACATTCCTTCCCGTAGCCTTATAGGTTATCGTTCGCAGCTTCTAACCGATACAAGAGGCAACGGCATTATGAATCATATCTTAAACGGCTATGAAGAATTCAAAGGCGATATTCCTGTTCGTCAGCGTGGCTCACTTGTTGCCTTTGAAGACGGCGAAACCGTAACCTACGGTCTTTTCAATGCCCAGGAAAGAGGAAGTCTCTTTGTTGGTCCGGGTGAAAAGGTGTATATGGGAATGGTTGTTGGCGAAAATAACCGCACAGGCGATATAGACGTTAATGTCTGCAAGAAAAAGCATGTAACCAATATGCGTGCTTCAGGCTCCGACGAAGCCCTCCGCCTTGTTCCTCCCGTTGTAATGTCTTTGGAAAACTGCATAGAATTCTTAAATGACGATGAGCTTTTAGAGGTAACACCAAAGAACCTTCGCATAAGAAAAAGAATTTTAGATAAAGCATTAAGAGCAAAGGCAAACTCTAAAAAATAATTATATCATTTATACAGTAGGGAATGGATTTATCCATTCCGCAGTATAAAGATTATATGTGGTGAATTTATATGATAAAATTTGAAAATTCATGGGACGAAATTTTAAAAGACGAATTCAGCGAGCCTTATTATTTAAGGCTCCGTGAATTCTTGAAGGCAGAATATTCATCAAGGCAGATTTTTCCGCCAATGTTCGATATATATAATGCCTTTAAATTTACCGACTATAACGATGTTAAAATAGTTATTTTAGGTCAGGACCCATATCACGGCGAAGGCGAGGCACATGGTCTGGCATTTTCTGTTAAACAGAATATTCCCATTCCTCCGTCGCTAAAAAATATATATAAAGAGCTGCAATCTTCTCTTGGCTGCTATATTCCAAATAACGGCTATCTTGAAAAATGGGCACGTCAGGGTGTTCTTCTTTTAAACACAGCCCTTACCGTGAGAAAAGATACCCCCAATTCCCATAGGAATGTTGGCTGGGAAATATTCACCGATAAAATAATAAAGCTTTTAAATAAGCGTGAAAAACCCGTTATATTTATGCTTTGGGGCAATAATGCCAAATCAAAGGCAATGCTTATAGATAGGTCAAAACACATAGTCTTAACAAGTGTTCACCCAAGTCCACTTTCAGCAAGCAGAGGCTTTTTTGGCTGCAACCATTTTAAAATTGCAAATGAAGAACTTGTAAAAATGGGTGAAACATCAATCGATTGGCAGATTGAAAATATATAAAGGATAAATAAAATGGAAAATAATTTTAGCTATAATCTAAATCCCCGTGATTTGCCCGAAGAAATAAAAAAAGAAAGCAAGCATCTTTCCTTTGTTTTTTTCACATTTGCAGCTTCCTATGTTGTTTCTTTAATTTTCATCTTAACATTAAATGCTTTTTTGTATGCAGTTGATATTCCCCAAGGGGTAGAATATGTTATCCGCAGCATACTTTCTGCAATTCACACACCTTTTATATTTTTTATAATGTATAAAGTATTCAAAAAAAGGCCTTCTGCCATAGTTCCGGTATCCGATAAAATGAGCCTGGCAAAGCTTGTAAAATTTTTGTGTGTTTGTATTTTCTTTATGATATCAGGCTCGCTTATTGGCAATTTTGTAACCGACCTAATTTCTTCTTTAACAGGGAGAAGTGTAGGGAGTGTGGTTTCCGATATCGTTAAAAGCATGGAGCCTGCCGAGGTTTTTATTCTGGCGGTTATTGTTGGTCCGGTGTTTGAAGAGCTTGTTTTCCGTAAGCTTTTAATAGATAATCTCTATCGCTACGGCACAGTTTTTGCATGCACGGTTTCAGCACTTGTTTTCGGGCTTTATCACGGTAATTTTGAGCAGTTTTTCTATGCTTTTTTTGTTGGCATAATTCTTTCTTATGTTTACTGTGTTTACGGCAAAATTATGTATCCAATAATCCTTCATGTCATTTTAAATGCAGTCGGCTCGTTTGTTCCGCTATGCCTTGGTCTTGGCGAAACAACAGAAATAACTCTTTTCCAGATGATATATCTTTATTTCTACATTTTTTCATTTATATCAGGCGGTTTTATATTTATTTCAAAATTTAAGGAGTCTCTTTTTTATGTATCAGATGGCTGCCTTATAAAACCATGGAGAGTGCTTTTTAAAAATTTTGGGTTTATATGCACCGTAGTTATTTCAATTTTAATCTTTGTATATAATATAATCTAACAAAAACGGGACTGTAAAAAACAATTGTTTTTTTACAGTCCCGTTTTTTAGGGATTAGGAAAAAATGATTCGGAATGAGTAAATCGAACTCAAAGCAAGACAAATTCTTGCTTTGAGCGATAGCCCGACGCTGTACAAAGGTACTGCGAGTGGTGAGATTTGCTCATAGCAAAAAGGCATAATTCCGAAGAAAAATATCTTGAAAAAAGATATTTTTCAACCTATAAACCTAAATTCAAAGATTTATGTGCAGGAATAATGCTTATGTTGGCTTTATTTCGCCTTTTTGCGTTCCGGACTTTTTTTACAATCCCTTTTTATTTCTCTTATTTTTAATATGTGAAATTAGCCAAATTATTGCAATAATAATCCATAAAACAGGCTTTTTCAAAAGATTTATAAAAGCATTTTTAATAAGCTTTCCAAAGCTTTTTTCTATTTCACTATATGAAGCAAGCTGTGCCGAGCCAACCTCAAAGCCGTCATAATAAATATGCAGTGTTCCTAATTCTTCATATTTTTTTAAGGGTGCTTCAATATTGTCTCTTAATTTAATCTCTCTTGTAATAAGCTTTTTGTTGTATTTTTGTGGCAGTTTTGCCACAATATCATTCATTGCAACAATAAGCACACGGTTTGTTCCTTTTGCATTTTTAAGTTCTGTTTCACAAACAAATTCTTCTTTTTTAATAAGTCTTTCTTTTGTAAAATAATCTTCGCCTTTTTTGAGTAGGTAAAGAGTATCTTCATAAGCATAGTTAGTTCCGTCAATATAATCTGCCTTTGCAGTTAAAACCAAAAGATCGTCGTTGCCTTTTGTGTATCTTATAACAAGGCCTGTATCCTCATTGTCTTTATAATACCCCTTAACACCCGATACCCTTGTGTTAAAATAGTCTTCCGAATAAAATCTTGTTAAAAAGTAGTTCTTGCTGAAAAACACTCTTGGGTATTTACATATATTATTAGAAGGAATTTCATACCTTTGTGTTTTTGCTATTTCGCTGAAAATAGGGTTTTTAAGTGCATAAGATGTGATTTTTGCCATGTCTTCAAGAGTTGTTTTCTGGGGTGATTTGTTAAATCCGGCAGGCTCTGTAAACACGGAAGATTCGGCACCTATTTTTTTTGCAGTTTCATTCATCAGCTTTATAAATTCATCATAAGATTTACCCGTGGTGTGAGCAAGTGCTATTGCACAGTCGCCTGCGTCCTGCATAATAAGAGCATATAAAAGATTTTTAATGCTTATCTTCTCGCCCGATGCCAGAGAGATGTTTCCGTAGCTGTAATCGTAATCCTTTAAAATATTTTTCGGAACTGTTATTTCCTTATTTATATCCTTTTGATTTTCTATAACGGTTATAGCGGTAAGTATTTTTGTTAGTCCATAAGGATTAATCACTTTTTTGCTTCCTTTTGAATAAATTCTAAACCCGCTTTCCACATCGCATAAAAGCATATAGTCGGCATGGGGAACATAGTTTTTATCTGTTCCCGATTCTTTTTTTGGTTTTTCTTCTTTTTCGTCTGCGGCAGTTTTTTCGGCTTTTTCCCCTGATGGTGCACAAAAACAGCTAAATGAGGAGGTGAGGGTATATATAGCAATAATAAAACATAAAATTATTTTCTTCATATATTATCTCCTTTATTCGACATATATTAGCATCATACCATATATATAGGAAAAATTCCATACCTCTTTATGAATTTAATAAAATTTTTCTATATATGTGATATCAAGGAGCATTTGTGCCAAAATCAAGCGGTAAAACACACTGGTTTATCAGGGCTTTTGTGTATTTTTACACACAAGTTAACAAATTCACACCGTAGCCTTTGTAAATGTTGATAAAGTTAAAAAAAATCGTAATTTTTTGTTGACAAATAAAAACGGCTGTGATATTATATACAAGTCGCGTGAATAACGCAGACATTTGATCTTTGAAAAATGAACAGTATATGAGGTTCTCGAAAATGAGAATTGAGTTTGAAGCGAAAGCTTTTTACTAGTAAATTAAGTTAGTGTTTAATGAGCTAACAAACAATCAATTGAAACTT
>JAGBXL010000219.1 GCA_017629325.1 Clostridia bacterium
AAGCTGTTATGGCAGCAACGCTGTAAAAAAGATAAGAAATAAGAGATAAAAGAGAATAGAAATGGTTGAAATCCGCTCCTTTTGAGCGGATTTCTTCATTTTCTCTTCACTATTCATTCTTAGCCATTTGGGTATTATCCCCAAAATATACCCAAATCGGGCGGACTATCTGTCCACAAAATAAAACATACAGTAAGTAAGATTAGAACTGCTATTGCCTTTATGGAGTCGCCCTTCGTTCCTAAAGATGCACTATTTTGCATATTATAGCTTATATAAACCAAAATAAAGGTGGCTACAAAAAAACTCAAAATATCTAAAACAGCAAGGTTATATCCCAAAACTCCCGAATAGGTGTAGAAAAACACAACAATAAATAACATTGAACAAAGAATCGATGTCATTTTAATTGCCCAAAAATCTGCCCTTTCTTTTCCATAGGCAAAATACTCAATAAAAGAAAAAACAAAGGCGGGAAAAAATATAAGCTTTAAATGCTCCCATACGCTTTCGTTTACCGCAGAAAAATAAGAAACAAATTTGTTCTGCCCCGATAGACTATATGTAAAATGCAAAAGAGTGCCAAAAAAAAGCACAAAGAAAAACAGAGCTATATGATACCTTTTTAATTTCATAATATATATCACCATATATATTATATGTGTTAATTTCTCTATTATGTGTTAACACATGTTAGGCTTGACAAACATATAATACAGATGTTAATCTATTCCGACGGGGAGTGATTTATTAATGCAGAAAACAAAAAAAGATTTAGCTATGCACATTTCAATTATAACAATCATAATAAATATTATTCTAACGGCATTTAAGCTTTTTGCAGGAATAATTGCAAATTCTGCTGCAATGATTTCTGATGCTATTCATTCTGCTTCAGATGTTGTGAGCACTGTAATTGTTATGATAGGAATAAAGGCATCGCAGAAAAATTCTGATAAGGAGCACCCCTACGGACACGAAAGAATAGAGTGCGTTGCTTCGCTTCTTTTATCGGTTGCTCTCTTTTTAACGGGGGCATCTATTGGTATTGAAGCTACAAAAAGCATTATACTTAAATCATACACCCAAAAAGAAAGCATTGGAATGCTGGCATTTATTGCCGCTATTTTATCAATAGCTATAAAAGAATGGATGTTCTGGTACACTCGAAGCGGCGCTAAAAAGCTCAATTCTTCTGCACTTATGGCAGATGCATGGCACCACCGCAGCGATGCACTTTCATCTGTTGGAGCACTTATAGGAATAGGACTTAGCATGGCAGGATTCCCTGTGTTTGATAGAGTAGCAAGCATTATTATATGTGTTCTTATTTTAAAGGTGTCTGTTGATATTTTTAAAGAAGCCTCGAGCCGCATGATAGATACTGCAGCCGATGAAAAAACCGAAAAATTACTTATTGAAACAATTAAATCTGTTGAAGGAGTTATTGATGTTAACAAATTAAAAACAAGGCTCTTTGCATCTAAAATGTATGTTGATGTTGAGATTTCGGCAGACGGAGATTTAACCCTTACCGAAGCACACAAAATTGCTCATAGGGTTCACGACCTTTTGGAAGAGAGCTTCCCTGAAATAAAGCACTGTATGGTGCATGTTAATCCTTACAAGATAATATAAAAATAAAGCATAAAAACTTTTGAGGTTTTTATGCTTTATTTTTATATTATCAATAGTAATCGTAGAAATAGTATTCGTCATTCTCGGGTGCCTGTATTCCCCTTTGAGCAAGAGTTTCAATAAATATCGGTCTGTCGCATTCTTCAAAGCAGCGTACCCTTGGGTGCATTTCAAGGCATGTTAGGGGATCTACCCTGACCCCGTTTTGCTCTATTGCAAAATCAAGGTGATTGCCCGTGCTGTTGCCTGTTGTTCCAACACCGCCTATAACCTGACCTGCAAATACATAATCTCCCTCGGAAACAAAAATTGAATAAAGGTGTGAATACTGTGTTGTTAAGCCGTTACCATGGTCTATTAAAATATAGTTACCATATCCGCCGGTTCCGGTTTTTGAACCTTCATAAACTGTTCTTATAACAGTTCCGTCTTTAACAGCCAAAACATCAAAATTTTCGGGTGCTGCAATATCAAGTGCTGCATGGCCTCTTGACCTGCCGCCATTTGAATGACACTGCACATTATTACACCAGAAAATAGTTGAAATAAATCCTGATTTGGGAACGGGCCATAGCATTGTGGAATTACCTGTAAGCTGAGGTAAAACAGGATAATCAACATAAAATTCGCCTGAAAAAACTGCCCTTGTTTCATTTTTTGTTACAGCAGTTATTTCCAACAGTTTAACTCCGGGTGAAAGTCTGCCGAATTTAAGCTTATTATCATAGTCGCTGTAATAATAATATTCTTCATTTACGCCAAACTGTGTTTCATTAATATGAATTCTACCCGAATTTTTATCTGTAACCTTAATATTTACTCTGTCTATAACACCATCGGCCAAAATAGAGCCGCTTAAGTTATGATAATCGCCAACCCTCATACCCTCGGGAAGATAAAAATCTGAAAATTCGATTTTATTTGGAACAGATGAAACCTTATAGTTTGAATCAAGAATAACCCTTTGCATTTCACCATTCCAGCCAACATTTATGCCAAGGTTTTCGGCAACATGTTTTATTGCAACATAGGTTCTTTCGTTTATAAGGCAGGGGGCAACATCAAGCTCAATAACCTCTGTTCTGCCATATTTTTTAACAGCCATGGTATTACTGCCTATTCCAAAGCTGATGGTGGTGCCGTCTTTTTCGGCAGTTATCATATTATTTGTACCGTCCCAGCCAACTATGGCACCTGCGGCTTCCAAAATAGCTCTCACGGGGACCATTGTTCTGCCGTTTAATATTGTGGGCTGAGTGTCGAATTCTATTTTCTGACCGTTAAGATAAACACTTACGCCATCTTGTGCGTTTGAAACTGTGCACATAAATATAAGGCTTAAAATAAAAAAGGATACTATAAAAAATTTTTTCATAAGCTATCTCCCAAGTAATAAGATAGGTAAATTTTATCAAATAATAAGCTATTATGTCAATTATTATTATTTTTTGTATAGCAAATGTAATAATAGCATTAACACAGATATTTTTAAAAATTTTTAAAAATGTATTGACAAGTGAAAATTTGTGTTGTATACTACATATAGTTTAATGTGCTTGTTGCAAGCAAGACTTAAATCAAAATTTGTTTTTCGTTATTTAATAGAACAAGGATGTCAAAAGTCTGCAATTTTGACATCCTTGTTCTATTTTTATTTGAAACGAATAAAAACTCTTTAACCCTCATAAAATGTACAAAAACATTTTTGGAGGATTATTTATGGAAAACATATACTCTGATATTGCCTCTCGTTCCGACGGAACGATTATGGTGGGAGTTGTTGGGCCTGTAAGAACAGGAAAATCAACCTTTATAAAAAGATTTATGGATCTTTTGGTTATTCCCAATATAACAAATACATACAGCAAAGAAAGAGCCAGAGATGAACTGCCTCAATCGGGAAGCGGAAGAACAATAATGACAACCGAGCCAAAATTTATTCCCAATGAGCCTGTGGAAATTGCTCTTTCGGGTAATGCAAAAATGAATGTTAGAATGATAGACGGTGTTGGA
>JAGBXL010000220.1 GCA_017629325.1 Clostridia bacterium
CCTGTGAAACTCTGGCAGCCATAGGAACCGCACTAACACCTGCCGAGCCAATGAGTGGGTTTATTTTGTTCTTTAAGAAAAGGTTCATGAATTTAGCCAGTAGCAGACCGCAAGCTGTGGCAACACCAAAGGCAACAACACCCATAACTATGATTTTAATAGTCTGCAGCGAAAGGAAGGTGTCGGCTGTTGCAGTTGCACCAACAGAAACTCCTAAAAATACGGTTACAATGTTCATAAGTTCATTCTGAACTGTTTTTGAAAGTCTTTCACAAACGCCGCATTCTTTTAAGAGGTTACCAAGCATTAAAGCACCAACAAGTGCACCTGCAGATGGAACTAAAAGGGCAACGAATATTGTAACAACAATTGGGAATATAATTTTTTCGGTTTTTGAAACCTCGCGGAGAGCTTTCATTTCTATACGGCGTTCTTCTTTAGATGTTAAAAGCTTCATAATAGGAGGCTGAATAACAGGAACAAGAGCCATATAAGAATAAGCTGCAACGGCGATAGGTCCTAATAAATGAGGAGCAAGCTTTGTTGTAACAAAGATAGCTGTTGGGCCGTCGGCACCACCAATAATACCAATTGAGCCTGCTTCGGCAGGAGTAAATCCAAGAGCTCTTGCACCAAGATAGGTTGCAAAAATACCAATCTGGGCAGCAGCACCTAAAAGGAGTGATTTTGGATTTGCAATAAGGGGACCGAAATCGGTCATTGCACCAACACCAATAAAGATTAAACAAGGGTACACACCAAGCTTAACACCAAGGTATAAAATATCTATAAGACCGGGTGTAACATGGTTTGAAGCTGCAAAAAGATTCCAGTGAACATGACCCTGGGCGAAAAGCTCTTCGTGGAACATTTCGGCACCTGCAAGGTTTGTTAAGAGCATACCAAATGCAATTGGGAGTAAAAGAAGAGGCTCAAACTGTTTAACAATTGCAAGGTATAAAAGGAAGCAAGCTATAATGAGCATAACAACCTGTTTCCAACTTATCATAGAAAAGCCTGTTTGTTTCAAGAAATTCGATATAGCATCTGTTTTTGAAACCTGGGCTTCATTAAAGATGTTTTCATAGCTGTTTTCAAGAATTTTAACTTCTTCGCCCACCTTTACAGTGCTCATATCGTCGGCAAATCTAACAAAAGCATTGATTATGGGCATATCTGCGTTCTTGTCGAAACCAGCGATGCTTCCTTTAATGATAATTTCTTTTTCGCCGCCTGCCTCAAGACCTGTTAAAAGAACCTGCACCATATTTTCCTGAGCAACTGCCATGTTAGACTGAGCGGGAACAAATTTAACACTTGCATCGGCTGTTTCTAAAGAAACAAGAGCTTCTTCAATAACAAAATCTGCCTTATTGGCAACAACAAGGGTGAATTCCTCGTTTTCAGCACTATACTGTGCTGATTTAATGTATAAAGAGTCCTCGGCGGTAGCTTCACTTGCGGCAAACACGCCTGCAAAAGAAGATAGCACCATTATTAGGCTTAGCGCGAGGACAGAAATAATTTTCTTTTTCATTATTAAATCCTCCGTATGCAAAAATTATTTGAGTGTGCAAAGAACAGTTCCGCTTGTAACTGATGCACCATTTGCAACACATACGGATGTAACTGTGGCATCGTTTGGAGCCATGATTTCGTTTTCCATTTTCATTGCTTCTAAAACAAAGAGAACATCGCCTTTTTTAACAGCCTGTCCGTTTGATACATTTACAGAAAGGATAGTTCCCTGCATAGGAGCTGTGATTTCGGCTCCTTCACCGGCTGTTGCAGGAGCTGCTGCGGGAGCTTCGGGTGCAGCTGCAGGAGCTGCTGCGGGAGCAGATGTTTTTGCTTTTGCAGCTTCTTCATCGCTCATAAGCTCTATTGAAATAACATATTCTGTACCATTAACATTAACTTTGTAGTTTTTCATAAATATAATACCTCTTTCATAGTAAAATTTTTGTTTTAAGCCTTTTTAAATGCCACAACTTTGATGTTTTTAACATCTTCGCCAAGTTCTTCGGCGATTGCAGCGCAGCAAGCAGCCACAATTTCGCCTTTATTTTCAATTTCTCCTGAAGCTGCCATCAAAGGAGAGCGAGCAGGAGCTTGTGAGGGTGCGGAAGTGTTTTTAACAAGCTTTTTGCAAACTGTGCTAAGTAGCATACAAATGAAAACCAAAGCTATAAGTCCAACAAACACTGTGCCTATACCCATAGCACAAACAAATAAATTAGACATACCAAAAGTCCTCCTTTCAGAGACTATATTATTAACATTGCCTGTTATATTAAAACAATGCTGAATTTTGTCCTTATTACACTTATTCTATTCTATCCCCTTTTTTCCTCTTTTTTCCTTGAAATTTTTTTACTTTTTTCTGTTATTGTAAATTAAGTGGCTTTTTTCTTAAATTTTAAGAGAGGAAAATGTGTTGCAAATATATTATTAGCAAAATTTGAATTTTTTCTACTATATTTATATAAATTTTGAAAAAAGTCTTTACAAAATGAAATTTTTGTTGTACTGTATAAAATGTTTCCTAATAGGAGGGGATGAATTTGGAAGAGAAAATAATAAAACGCTGGCTTTATTTGACCATAAAAACAAAAATAACGAAAACAAAGCTTATTTCTCTTTACAAACTTTTTGGATCCTCAGAAAATATTTTTGGAGCATCAAAAGATAAGCTTTTAAAAACAGGCTTACTTTTGGAGGAAGACATAGAGGCAATAAAGAATGCTAACTTTTCACAAATTGAAGAATATATGGGAATACTTAGCATAAATAAGGTAAGAGTATTAACTGTGGAATCGGCAAATTATCCCGAAGGATTGTATTCCCTTTCAAATATGCCTCCGGTTCTTTATTGCAGAGGAAAATTTATTGATTTAAATAAGGTACTGTGCATTGCTTCTGTGGGAACAAGAAACCCAAGCCCCTACGGAAAAAGAATGACATATAGCATTGCCCGAGGTCTTTGTGAAAGGGGCTTTGTAATAGTTAGCGGAATGGCACAGGGTGTTGATGCGATATCTCATAAGGCTGCAATAGATGCAGGAGCCCCCACGGTTGCCTTTGTTGCAAACGGGGTAGATATTATTTATCCAAAAATAAATGCACCGCTTTTTAAGGCTATTTTAAAAACGGGTATGATAGTTAGCGAATATCCCCTCAAAGAGATGCCCAAAAACTATTATTTCCCCGAGAGAAACCGCCTTGTTGCTGCTGTTTCAAAGGGGCTTTTTGTGAGTGAAGCAGGGGTAAAAAGCGGAACAGCGATAACTGTTTCGTATGCTGTAAATTTAGGCAAAGATATTTTTGCACTTCCGGGTAATGCCGACTCGCCGATGTCGGAAATGCCAAACCGTTTAATAAAAGACGGTGCAGCACTGGTTACAAATGCCGATGATATTTTAAGTCATTATGAAAATATATATTCAGAAAATTTAGCATTTGGAAAGCTACTGCAAAAAGAAGAAGCTCAAAATATTGAGATTACGGTTCCCGCAAGCCCCGAGGAAGAAGGGTATATTTTCCCCGAAGGGAAAAATGATGAAGAAAAAATTTTGTTTGCTTTATCAAAAGGGCCTTTATCTATTGATGATATAAGCATTTTAACAAAAATAAGCCTTGAAGATATGAACATGCAGCTTTTAATGATGGAAATGAATGGTAAAATCAGAAACGATAATGGAATTTATTATCTTCTGTAAAAATATGGGAGGAAAAAATGGCAGAAAAATTAGTTATTGTTGAGTCGCCTTCAAAGGCAGGCACAATAAAAAAATACCTTGGCAAAGGCTATAATGTTATGGCAAGCATGGGTCATGTTATAGACCTTCCAAAAAGCCAGCTGGGAATTGATGAAGAAAATAATTTTGAGCCCCGTTATATAACCATAAGGGGAAAGGGCGATTTAATAAAAGAACTTAAAAAAGAAGCAAAAAACGCAAAAAAAATATATCTGGCAACCGACCCTGACCGTGAGGGTGAGGCAATTAGCTGGCATCTTGCAAACACATTAGGGATTGATGCAAAATCAAAATGCCGCATAACCTTTAATGAAATAACCAAAAAAGCAGTTACAAATGCTATAAAAGAGCCAAGAGAAATTGATGAAAAGCTCGTTTGTGCTCAGCAGGCCAGACGAATTCTTGATAGAATCGTTGGCTACAAAATAAGCCCGCTTCTTTGGAAAAAGGTTAAAAAAGGATTAAGTGCCGGCAGGGTGCAATCTGTTGCAACAAAGCTTATTTGCGACAGAGAAGAAGA
>JAGBXL010000221.1 GCA_017629325.1 Clostridia bacterium
GTTATCTCGCTTGGGGTTCGCTTTGTCCATTCTGAATCATTTTTTCCTATTTCCTTAAAAAAGGTTTTGTAAAAATTAAATTTTTTACAAAACCTTTTTAGTTTCAGCAGCCTGCTTTTATGCCAGTTTTATTGCAGTTAAAAGAAGTTTTTCATTATCTTTATATATTTCGTCAAATTGTGAAAGTGGCAGAGGGTTTTCGCCTTCGCCTGCTTCAACGGTGTAGCCGGGGAGGTTATAGTGAGAAATAAACCAGTCTTTGTATCCGGCAAAGCCTGATTCAACGGGAGTAATATCCAGGCAATATCCGCTAACTTTTTCAAGCTCTTTCCCTATTCTTTCCGATTCTTCAGGCAGAAAATCTTTATATTTCCAGTATATAACCTTGCCCTGTGTGTGATATGAAATTGAAAGGCAAAATGAATTAAAAACAGAGTAGTTATACATAGCCTTTGCCTCGGGTGCACAAAGGGGAGAATCGCCAACATAATTTTTGGGCGCTTTTTTTGAAAAACCCATTTCATATTTAATTTTTTTTGCATTTGCCCAGCCGGCAGGGTAATTTAAATTAAGGTCGCACCCTTCAATGTTTGCTTTCCAGCCCGATGGGAATGGAATATCAGGGAAATCCTCACTTATTTCAAGTGCGTTTTTGTAATATTTTGAGTTTTTGTCTATTCCCCCGCATACCAGGTCAACTCCATCGGGATTAACAAGAGGCACAATAGATATGGTCTTTTTATTCCATAATTCTCTTACCGATTCGCCAAACATATATTCATCATTTTGGTAAGCTTTAAGGTAGTTTTCGGCAAATTTTAATAAAAGCGTGCAGGTTATCCATTCGTTTGCATGGTGGGCACCGCATGATAAAATTTTTCTTTCTCCGCAGCCTAAATTTATGCCATAAATGCTTTTGCCCATAACGCTTTTCCCTATAACTTTTAAGGTGAGGAAGGGAAAAGCTTCTTTTAAATTATTCAGGCAGTTTAAAAAGTAGTTGTAAGTACAGGGCGTATCTGTTTGCACAATTTCACGCTTCAAATTATCACTCTCCAAATTATTACTCTCCAAAAATTTACAGTGGTATAATATATGATGAGAGGAAAAAAATATTCATTGTATTTAATAGGATTTTATGATAAAATAATTACGAGGTGATACAAATGAAAAAAATACTTTCAATATTACTTATCGTAACAATTCTTTTCAGTGGAGTAAATGTTTTTGCACAGTTTAACGATATAGATGATTTGGTAAAAAGCTGGGCAGGTGAAGCAATAGATGCTCTTTTTGAAAAGGGGATTATAAATGGTTATGAAGACGGAAGCTTCCGCCCCCATGGAAATGTTACAAAAGCTGAATTTGCAAAAATGCTTGTTATGAGCTTTAAAGGCGGAGAAACAAAAAAAGAATTTACCGACACAAAAGACCACTGGGCAGAAAAATATATTGATTCAGCCGCGGGCTTTATGTATTGCCCCGAAAGCGAATTTGCCCCCGATACAGATGCCACAAGAGCTGACATTGCCTATGCAGCTTCAAAAGCTCTTGGTCTTTCAAAATCTGCTAATAACTATGCAGATAAATTTTCTGATTTTAATCTTTTAAAAGAAGATATGAAAGAGGCGGTTTCTTCGGCAATAGATGCGGGAATAATTATCGGCTATGAGGATTCAACTCTTAAGGGCGAATCTTCGGTTACAAGAGCAGAAGCGGCAGTTATTATATACAGAGCTTTAAACATTTCTGTTAAAGATGAAAACACCCAGGAAAAGCCCAATGAAAATCTTCCTTTGGAAGACGAAAACAAAAACGAAAAAGAGCATATTTACACACTCTATTCGGGCAGAAATTTTATTCTTATAGAGAGCGTAACAAAAACGAACATTGAAAAGAAAGGTGAAGAATGTTACCGTCTTACCTATCGCCTTGCAAACAGCGAAAAGAAATATTCTTCACTTATTCCTGCAGATGTTGAGGTTAAAGGCTTAAGAAATTCTGTTGAGGCTATATGCCCCGGCGATGTTTTAATAATGAGCACTGCTTTTCACGGCTATATAGGCTATCTTCATGTTATGGCTTCATTTGATGAGGCAGTTCCAGCGTTTGACAGCCCATATTCAGACACAGTTGATTACACAGCTTTCTATGGCAAGGTAATAGATGTAAAATCTACCAGAAAAGCAGTTATTTTAACGATTGATAACGGCTCGGAGGTTAAAGATGCAACTATTTTAAAAACAACCGATATTAACCTTTATTCTTCATGGGCTAAAGGGGATAAGTGGACACTTGGCGATACCGGAGATATAGACCTCGAAAAAGGCGATACCTATGTGTTTATTCGTTTTACTGAAGGTGTGTCAACGGATATAGTAGTTAACAATATCCGCAAATAAAAACAGGTGCAGAACTATAATAGTTTCTGCACCTGTTTTCGTTTATATTAAGCTGTTTAAATTATCTTCATTGTGTTCTAATTCCTTTGAAAAAAGCTGTGCTAATCTTAGTTTTCTTTCAAAGGGCAGAGCGTTATTTTTGGCATATTCCATTGCGTAAAGCTCGCATAAAATTAAAAGTGCATAATATGAAATAGCTCCGGAATATGTGATATCGCCGCTATCTATTGCTTCTGGCATATATTTATATAAATAGTAAATACCAATATTTTTAATTTCTTTAAGTGATGCACAATTTTTAAGTGCATCATTTCTTTTTTTCATATATAGTTTATCTGTTTTGGCTTTATCAAGGTGGCAAATAAGCTTTTCAATAAGCTTTTTCCATTCGTCAGTTAATATTTCAAGTTCATATATTTTTTCTGAAAGCTCTAAAACTTCGCAAATATCGGGTGCCTTAAAGGTTTCACAAGGCTCTTTGGCAATGCACATTGCCGATTCTTTGTCATCAAACAGCAGTTCATCTTGTATTCTTTGAGCTTTGTCATAAATATTAAAAAAACCATTCTCAATGATTTTTTCTTTTAAATAGCTTGTAATTTCAGCCACCGTGTTTGCATATTCATCATTAAATTCAAACCCCGAGTTTAGCCTGCCATAGCTTTCGTCTTCCAGAATAAGCCTTGCTGCTTCGGGGCACGAAAGGGAAATACCTGTTATATTTGCATTATCACATTCCTTATTAAAACGGGGATATATGCGGCACACATCACACAGAGCATCTTTCCCCATATCAATGTAAATCTCACAAAGATTACCAGCATTTAGCATTGGGCATCTGCCATTATTTAATTTAAGGCAAACATCGCCTTCATCATCTTCATACATTTTGGAAACTGCCTTTTTTGCGGCAGGCGAAGAATCAGCTTTATATATTTCCTGAAACTTTTTATCTATAACAATTTCCCAGCCCGCACAGCAGGTATCGGGGCAATCACCGGCAATGCACATAAAATCTTTTGAATAAAGGGGATATATATCCTTCATATTATTTCTCCATTTAATAAATTGGCTAAAGCCATGAATTGTTGCTATCGCAACATGAATTTAATTGCCTTTTAATGCACTTTAGTGCAATTCATGAGACGCAAGGCTCAATTCATGAAATTTATAATTTCAATTTATGCCGAAAGGCAATTCATTGAGCTTGCTTTGCAAACTCAATATATCATAAATAATAATTTTATGCAA
>JAGBXL010000222.1 GCA_017629325.1 Clostridia bacterium
CTTATTCCACCATCCACAGCCGATATTGAAGAGCCGTTACCAAGGTGGCAGGTTATAATTTTGCAGTCTTTTGGGGCTTTTCCTAAAAGACGAGCACATTCGCCAGAAACATATCTATGACTTGTTCCGTGAAAACCGTATCTTCTTATTTTATGTTTGGTATACATTTCATAAGGGAGACCATACATAAATGATTTCTGAGGCATCTGCTGATGGAAAGCTGTGTCAAACACTGCAACCTGAGGTGTGCCGGGCATAGCTTTTTCACAAGCTTCAATACCTATGATATTTGCCGGGTTGTGAAGAGGAGCAAGCTCAATACAATCTTTAAGAGCTTCTTTAACCTTTTCATCAATAACAACAGAATCTGCAAAGATTTCGCCGCCATGAACAACTCTGTGGCCTACTGCATCGATATCTTTCATATCGGAAATAACACCGTGTTCGCCATCGGTGAGAGCATCAATAACCATAGAAATAGCAACTGAATGATCGGGCATATCATTTTCTACAATATAATCGTCTTTGCCAGGAACTTTAAGAGTGAGTTTTGAGCCTTCAATACCAATTCTTTCGCAAAGACCTTTTGCAAGAACTTTTTCTTCTTCAATTTTAATAAACTGATATTTAAGAGATGAGCTTCCTGCATTTATAACAAGAATATTCATTTATATAACCACCTTTATTTAATATTAGTTAGCCTGAGCCTGAACACATGTGATTGCAACAACACCAACGATATCATCGGCAGAGCAACCTCTGGAAAGGTCGTTTATTGGTTTTGCAATACCCTGGGTAACAGGGCCGTATGCTTCTGCTTTAGCAAGTCTCTGTACGAGTTTATAGCCAATGTTACCTGCATCGAGGTCGGGGAATACAAGAACGTTTGCTTTACCTGCAACTTCTGAATCGGGAGCTTTGGAAGAACCAACGCTTGGAACAATAGCAGCATCGAGCTGAAGTTCGCCATCTACTTTGATACCGGGGTTATTTGCTTTGCAGATAGCTGTTGCTTCAACAACTTTATCAACGTCTGCGTGTTTTGCACTGCCTTTTGTTGAGTGAGAAAGCATAGCAACGATAGCTTCTTTCTGGCAAAGGAGTTCGAATGATTCTGCAGAGCTTGCAGCAATTGCAGCGAGTCTTTCAGGATCGGGATTCTGCTCTAGGCCTGAATCCGCAAAAATGAATGTGCCGTTGTCGCCATATTCACAGTTAGGAACAACCATAACAAAGAATGCGGAAACGAGCTTAACGCCAGGTTTTGTTTTGATTATCTGAAGGCTTGGTCTTAATGTGTTGGCTGTTGAGTGGCAAGCACCGGATACAACGCCGTCTGCATCGCCTGCTTTAACCATAAGACAAGCATAATACATATAATCACCGAGAGCCTGCTCTTTTGCCTGCTCGTATGTAAGACCTTTTGATTTTCTGAGTTCAACAAAAAGATTGAGATATTCTTCTGTTTTTTCATAGGTGTAGGGATTTATGATTGTTGCTTTTGAAATGTCAAGACCTTTGCTGTTTGCTTCTACTTCTTCGGGTGTGCCGATGATGATAAGGTTAGCAATATCCTCTTTGAGAATTGTTTCTGCTGCTTCAAAAGTTCTTCTATCCATTGATTCGGGAAGAACAATTGTTTTTTTGTCCTGTCTGGCACGTGCTTTGATTGTGTCTAAAAATGTGCTCATTGGTTTTCCTCCTAAAATTTATTATAAATTATTTAAATATAATACAATACTTAAAATATTATACAACAAATTTCAGAATTTTACAATACCTGCAAATAAGATTTTTTGTAGAAAAACTGTTTTAGCAAATCATATATTTTGGTAATTTAAAATAGTGTTGATTTATTCTTTAACAATATGATATAATTTTATTATAATTTTTTGGAGGCATAAAAATGGAAAATACAAATGTAATACTAAAAAACGAATACCTGACAGTTGTTATAAATACACTTGGTGCCGAAATAAAAAGCATTAAAGACACCAAAGACGAAGAAAGAATTCACCAGAGCGATATGTTCTGGAAAGGAAGTGCACCCCTCCTATTCCCTATTTGCGGAAAGCTTTATGACGGTAATTTAAGAATTAAGAAAAGAAAATACAAACTTAACCCACACGGCTTTGCAAGAAACAGTGAATTTGATATTATGGAATTTACCGATGATATTGCTGTTTTTTCATTAGTTTCAAACATTGATACAAAAAAGGTTTATCCTTATGATTTTGAGCTTATAATAACATATAAGCTACTGGGGAAATCTATTGATGTGAGCTACGAGGTTATAAACGATTCTAAAGAAGCAATGTATTTTTCAATTGGTGCTCACGAGGGTTACAATTGCTTAAGCGGACTTAAGAATTATGTTATTGAATTTGAAAACGAAGAAACAGCTATCCCTTATTCTGATGTTGAAGGTGAAATAAATCTGCCAAAAGGAAGCTTAAAATCGTTTAAATTAGATGACGAACTGTTTGCAGAATCAAAATCAATTATTTTTAAAAATCCTACAAGCCGCGCTCTTACCTTGAAAAACATTGACGGAAGCGAAAAAATCAGAGTTGAATATGAAGATTTTGATTACCTTGTTTTTTGGACAAAACCAAATACGCAATTTATATGCATAGAACCATGGTGCGGAATGGGTGAATTTTATGGGTTCCCTGATGATATATCAACTAAAGATGGTATTAAAATGCTTGAAGAAGGCGGACAATTTGAAATTCATCATATAATAACAATCGACTGATACATATTTTGTTTTGGAAGGAATATATAATGAATAAATCACATAATCCTATTGGTGTTTTTGATTCGGGGCTTGGCGGAATAACAGTTCTTGGTGAACTGAAAAAACTAATGCCAAATGAGAATTTTATTTATCTGGGTGATTCAAAAAACGCCCCCTACGGCACAAAAAATGAAGACGAAATTAAAGAGCACACCACAAGCTGCATTAAAAAGCTTATCTCTATGGGTGTTAAGGCTGTTGTTATTGCATGCAACACGGCAACAAGCGTTGCAGCATATGATTTAAGAGAAGCTTTTTCTATTCCTATTATTGGAATAGAGCCTGCTGTGAAGCCCGCCGCACTTAAATACGAAGGTGAAAATATTTTTGTTATGGCAACACCTATGACTCTTAAAAAAGAAAAGTTTTTAAAGCTTATGAAAAGCTATGAAAAA
>JAGBXL010000223.1 GCA_017629325.1 Clostridia bacterium
ACGGCAATATAATCAAAGATTTTTGCTTTATAGGAACGCAGTTTCCTATAAAGCAAAAACAAAACTGCCGCAATATACACGGCAGTTTTTAGTTGTTTTTTTCTGTAATTAGTTAAGAATTGCAACTTCTGTTTCTTTATCAAAGAGGTGAATTTTGTTAAGGTCAAAAGCAATTTTGATTGTATCACCAACAGCTGCTGTGCTGCGTGGGTTAACTCTTGCTGTGAAGTTTTCACCTGTAATTTTAAGATAAAGGAAGGTTTCAGCACCCATCATTTCTGTAACTTCAACATCTGCATCTACAACAGCGTCGGGGTTAGCAGCAATGAAGGATTCTTCATCGTGAAGGTCTTCAGGTCTGATACCAAGAACAACTTCTTTACCGATGCAACCTGCTTCTTTAACTTTTGTAGCAACACCTTCGGGAAGTTTGATTTTGTTTACGCCAAATGAAAGTACAACTGCACCGTCTTCTTCATTAGCTGTGCATGTTACAAAGTTCATCTGGGGGCTACCAATGAAGCCTGCAACGAACATATTGCAAGGTTTGTTATAAAGATTAAGAGGAGTATCAATCTGCTGAACAAATCCGTTTTTCATAACAACGATTCTTGTACCCATTGTGAGAGCTTCTGTCTGGTCGTGGGTTACATAGATGAATGTTGTTTGGAGTTTGTGATGGAGTTTGGAGATTTCTGTTCTCATCTGAACTCTGAGTTTTGCATCGAGGTTTGAAAGAGGTTCGTCCATAAGGAATACCTTAGGTTCACGAACGATAGCACGACCAAGAGCAACACGCTGTCTCTGACCGCCAGAGAGGGCAGCAGGTTTTCTATCGAGAAGGTGCTCGATATCGAGGATTCTTGCAGCTTCTGTTACGCGTTCTTTGATTTCTGCTTTAGGAATTTTTCTGAGTTTGAGAGCAAATGACATGTTCTCAAAAACAGTCATGTGGGGATAAAGAGCATAGTTCTGGAAAACCATTGCTATATCTCTTTCTGCAGGAGCAACATCGTTAACGAGTCTGTCGCCAATGTATAATTCACCATCGGAGATTTCTTCAAGACCCGCAATCATTCTAAGAGTTGTGGATTTACCGCAACCAGAAGGACCTACAAGAACGATAAACTCCTTGTCTTCTATATCAAGACAAAAATCGGATACGGCTGTTACACCGCCGGCATATGTTTTGTAAATATGCTCTAATTTTAAATTTGCCATATTGTTGACCTCCTAAAAATTTGTATCATAATATGCTTATACTATACTATAAACCGCCTTTTTTTTCAATGTTCAAATTCACAAAATTACATAAAATATTTAGTTATTCTTCACAAAAAGATTTAATTATTTTTGTTAAAAAGTCCGTTAAACCCCAATATATATGCTATTTGCACAAACACACAACTATATTTATGATAAATATTACAAAATTTGCACACCCTATCTTTAAGCCATTTTTCACTTTCAAAAAAGTTTGTTATATATGCACAATTATGCTCTGAAAAAAGCTGTTATTTTTCTACTCTATGAGAATATTATGGGTAAAAATTACACAATCTGTAAACAATATCGTTAAATAAATAATATTAAGGTGATAAAATGCAATATTCCATACACACAGACCTTGCCATTGAAAGTGCAGCGGTTGAAAAATTAAAGACAAACGAAAATACAAACGCTGGGATAAAAACACACTACGCCGAAAAAGACGGCATTTCAATAACTGAAGTTGAAATAACAAATAAAGACGGCGAGAAAGCCACCCATAAACCAATTGGTAAATATGTTACAATAGAGGTTCCATCTCTTCGTGAAAATGCTTCGGATATATTTGAAAAAACACAATTTGAACTCACAAGGGAACTTAAGAAATTTATTGATCTTAAAAAATTACACACCATTTTGGTTGTGGGGCTTGGAAACCGTTTTGTAACTCCAGATGCCCTGGGGCCAAAAGTTATAGATAAGCTTCTTGTTACAAGGCACCTTTATAATGTTTTGCCTGAGGATATAACAAAAAAAATGCACTCCATTTGTGCGTTGTCACCGGGTGTTCTTGGTATAACCGGTATTGAAACAGGTGAAATTATTAAAGGTTTTGCCGATAAAATTAAACCTGATTTAATTATCGCAGTCGATGCCTTAGCAT
>JAGBXL010000224.1 GCA_017629325.1 Clostridia bacterium
ATAATTTATGCAGTGAAGCTCAGCAAAAACCTTATAAAAGCCATAGCTTATTTCAGGGAATATAGCACCTTTTTCGGAAAATGCCATAAATGCAAAATTTAAAATATCGTCGGAGCCGTTTGAAACAAAAACATTTTCTAAATCTACGCCGTAGTTTTTAGCAATTGCTTCTCTTAAAAATTTACACTCAGGGTCGGAATAGAGCCTTAAATTTTTAACTTCCACGCCCGATATAGCATCTACAACCTCTTTTGAGGGTGGATATGGCGATTCATTTGTGTTGAGCTTTATATATTCCATATCTCTTGGCTGTTCGCCGGGTGTATAGGCATCTAAATCTTTATATTTACTATTTAAAAATATACTCATTGTTTTTATCCTTTATTTTCTTATTGTAGCACTTCTGCCGTGAGCGTGAAGCCCTTCTTTTTGAGCAAAGAGGTCAACCTTATCGGCAATTTTTAGGAAGGCTTCCTCGGTGTAGTAGGTGTATTGAGATTTTTTAACGAAATCATCAACAGAAAGCGGGCTGGAAAATCTTGCTGTGCCGCTTGTTGGAAGAGTGTGGTTTGGGCCTGCAAAATAATCACCCAAAGCTTCGGGGCAGTATCTGCCCATAAATATTGAGCCTGCATTTTTTACGTTTGCAAGGTAGTCAAAGGGATTATCTGTGCAAATTTCAAGATGCTCGGGGGCAATTTCATTGGCAACTTCTATTGCTAAATCTAAGGAATCAGTTACAATGATTTTGCCATTATTATCTATTGAAGCTCTTGCAATTTCTTCTCTTGGGAGAGTAGAAAGCTGCTTTTCAATTTCCGCCTGAACATCTTTTGCCAAATCCATTGAATCTGTAACAAGAACTGCACTTGCGTTTTTATCGTGCTCTGCCTGAGATAAAAGGTCGGCTGCAACAAAGGCAGGGTTTGATTTACCGTCGGCAATAACTAAAATTTCACTTGGGCCTGCTATCATATCTATGGCAACTTTCCCGAAAACCTGTTTTTTTGCTTCGGCAACAAAGGCATTTCCGGGACCAACGATTTTATCTACTTTAGGAATAGATTCTGTGCCATAGGCAAGTGCAGCAACAGCCTGTGCACCGCCTATTTTAAAGATTCTATCTACTCCTGCAACAAAAGCGGCAGCTAAAATAACAGGATTAATTTCGCCGCCTGTTGGAGGAGTTACTATAACAATTTCGCTTACCCCCGCAATTTTGGCAGGAACTGCATTCATTAAAACAGATGAAGGATACGCCGCTGTGCCGCCAGGAACATAAAGACCAACTTTTTCTATAGGGGTTATTTTCTGACCTGTTACAACGCCATTTTCATCGTTTATTATAAAGCTGTTTCTAAGCTGATGACGATGGAATTTTTCGATGTTTTCTTTTGCTTCATAGAGAACATCTATTAAATCTTTATCTGCGCTTTTAAATGCGTTTTCTATTTCTTCTTTTGTTACTTCAAGACACTTTAAATCTGCCTTATCAAATTTTTTGCAGTATTCAAAAAGGGCTTTATCGCCATTTTTTCTTACATTATCTATTATTTCACTGACAATGTCTGCAACATCGAACTTATCTTCACTACGAGAGAAAATTTCATCGCGGCTAATACACGAAAAATCCATTATTTTTATCATTTATTTTTCCTCCAGAGCTTTTATCACTTTGGTAATTTCATTATTTTTAAATTTAAAGCTCGCCTTATTGGAAATTAGCCTTGCAGAAATCGGAACAACTGTTTCAAAGGGGGCAAGGTCATTTTCTTTAAGGGTTGTGCCTGTTTCTACGATATCTACTATAACATCTGAAAGGTCTAAAATAGGTGCCAGTTCTATTGAACCATTGAGCTTTATTATATCAATATCTCTGCCTTTTTTTTCGTAGTAGGCGCTTGCTATATTAGGAAACTTTGTGGCAACACGAAGAGTTTTTTCGATATTATCCCTAAAATCAGTTTTAGCGGCAACTGCCATGCGGCAAACACCTATGCCTAAATCTAAAAGCTCATATACATCGGGTGAATATTCAAGAAGAATATCTTTTCCTGCAATGCCGATATCGGCGGCGCCGCGTTCAACATATATTGCAACATCGGAAGGTTTTACCCAGAAATATCTTACCTCGCCATGTGCACTTTCAAATATAAGGCGACGGTCGTTTTCTTTCATATCGGGGCAGGCAAAACCTGCATTTTCTAGAATTTTGTATACCTTTTCACCAAGTCTGCCCTTTGGCAAGGCTATATTAACAGTTTTCATTTTCGGCATCTCCTTTGGTGAAATCTATTTTTGTTATATAACGGATATCTTCAGGAATATTTTTAAGACAGAGAACAGTTTTACCTGCCTCAATTTGCTTTTGTGCCTCACTAAATACCTTGGAAGGCTTTGTTTGGCTATTATAAGCTATAACAACATCTGCATCGTATTCTTTTTTGCCTGTGTCCAGTCTTTCCAGGAGGTCAAGATAAAGTGCAAAGCCAACAGCTTTTGATTTTTTGCCCATTTTTGCCATAAGCTTATCATACTGTCCGCCGCTTAAGACACCTGTGGGTATGCCTTCTATATATCCACGGAATACAAGTCCGTTATAATAGTTCATATCGTTTACAACAGAAAAATCTATTTGCACTTTGCCTGAAAGATTAGTGCATTTTATAGCATCACAGAGACTTTCTAATTCTTCGAGGGCTTTTTTTGCTTCTTCATTTATGCAGAGCTTTTGAAGTTTTGGAGTAACAGTTTCTATGCTGCCGTAAATGTTTATAAGAGCGAAAATTGCATTTTTTATATTGGTACTTAAGCTTTTTTCTTCACATATTGAATTTAAAAGCGGCAGATTTTTTTCGCCAATTGCACAAAGAACATTTGCTTTTTCCGACGAATTAAAGCCTGCCTCGGAGAGCACTGCGGAAACAAAGCCCATGTGAGATATATCAAGACAGAAATTACTGCTTATTTCATTAAGGCTTTTTGCTGCAAGAATGATTACTTCGCAAAGGCTATATGTATCTACCGCACCAATACACTCAAGCCCCATTTGCATAATTTCTTTAAAGCCGTGGCTGGCGGGAGAAACCCTATACACATTTTCTTTATAATACATTTTATGAATTTTACCAAGGTCATCATCGGTATTTTTGATAATGGATATGGTAACGTCGGGCTTCATTGCAAGAAGCTTACCGCTTACATCGGTAAAGGTTATTACTCTGTCGCTTATTAAAAAGTCTTTGTTACTGGCATAGGTATCGTATTCTTCGAATTTGCTCATTTTATACCTTGAATAACCAAGACTGCGATAGAGTTTGCCTAGTGATTGTGTTACGGAATCACCGCCGTTTAATATATTTGTCATTATAATCAGTCCTTATTTATCGTCTTTATTTTCAAGTCTTTTTAGAATAAGCTCATATCCGCCACTACCATAGGTAATACATTTATTTACACGGCTTATGGTGGCTGTGCTGGCTCCTGTTTTTTTGGCAACATCGTTATAGGCTCTACCCTCACCTAAAAGACGGGCAACTTCAAGACGCTGAGCGATATCCTGAATTTCTTTTATTGTGCATATATCCTCAAAAAATTTATAGCATTCTTTTTCATTTTCTAATGAGAGAATTGCTTTTATGAGATTGTCGGTAAGTTTTGTTTTGAATTTTTCCATAACTCTATCCCCTTTCGCACTTTAGCACGCTAATATGATAACACAGTCGAGCGATAAAGTCAAGCAATCAATATACACAGAAAAAGGCGGGAAAAAATCCCGCCTTGAGCACATTTACACAAATATTTATTTTTTCTTGTTTTTTGCTTCTTCGAGCTTTGTTTTTCTGCGGTGTTTAACATCGTCGCTCATAGGTGCAATTTCACCTGCAGACATAAGAGCCTGACGGGTTAAAAGAGGACCAAAAAGCTCATAAATAAGAACTGCAAAAAGTGTGATATTTCTTATAAGGCTTCCTGTTTCTCCAAGATTTGCAGCAGCTACTGTGCACATTCCCAAAGCAACACCTGCCTGTGGGAATAGAGTTATGCCAAGGTATTTGCAAATTGCAGGTGAACATTTTGTTGCTTTTGCACTTAAATATGCACCATAGTATTTTCCAAGACAGCGGAAAATGATATATACCATACTTATAATAACTATTGTTATATCGGCAAATACACCGAGTTCAAGCTCTGCACCGCTTATAACAAAGAAAAGTGCAAAAAGAGGCGATGTCCATTTATCTGCCTGACCCATAAGGTCATGAGAAAGCGGACAGGTATTACAGAAAGCGGTTCCCAACATCATACATACA
>JAGBXL010000225.1 GCA_017629325.1 Clostridia bacterium
ATAGCTAAATCTTTCAATGTTTTCCATGTTTCAACACTGCAAGGGTGGTTATCGTTTTTAAATTCATCAGATGTCCACCATACTGTGTCTTTTGAATTTTCGTCCATAACAATGAATTTATCCTGAGGTGAACGGCCGGTGTAGATACCTGTCATAACATTAACAGCACCAAGTTCAGTTGCCTGACCTTTTTCAAAGCCTTCTAAGGAAGGATCGGTTTCTGCAACAAACAATTCTTCATAGGAAGGATTGTGAATAATTTCTGTGGCACCTGTGATGCCATATTTACTTAAGTCAATCTTCTTCATGCTAAAATCCTTTCATAACTAAAACAAAATTATAATAAACTGAGAAACAAGAACAACTGCAATGAGGGCAATCGGGTATGTTGCCGCATAGGCTGCTGCAACATCTTCTGTGCCTGCAACTGTTATAAGTGTGCCAAGCGCGGGGGTACTTGTCATACCGCCTGTGATAGAGCCAAGATTGTTGAGCAAGCTGAGTTTGAGCACATATTTTGCAAACAAAAATCCTATTATAAGCGGGAATATAGTCATAATAACACCATATACAAAATACATTGGGTCAAAATTTGCAACAAATTCCGCACCACCGGGGATACCTGCTCCAACAAGGAAAAGAACAAGGCCTAATTCTCTGAAGAGTTTGAGTGTGTTCTGAGTTGGCATAATGCTTACGCGACCGATTCTGCCAAAGTGTCCTAACACTAAACTCATGAGAAGACAACCACCGGTTGTTGTAAGTGAAAAACATGTGCCACCAAGACCTGCAGATGATAATGGGATTTTAATTTGCCCGATTATTGTGCCAAGAATTGCCGCTAAAGAAAAACCGGCAAAGCCTAGGTGGTCTATTTCAAATAATTTAGAAGCTGTTTTCTTTTCGTTGTTTTCTGATTTTACAACTAATTTAGCACGCTCCTGGTCCATATTGGCTTTTAATAATTTAGGCATAATCTGCACAAACAGAACAACACCTACAACACCAAATATATAAGCAATACCATGGCCTACTGAAACCAAGCCTGTAAATTCTTCGGCAACAGTTGCTTTAGCTGCAGAGAATGCAGGAGTTGAAGTGAGAGAACCTGAAAGAAGACCAACTATCATTGCAACAAAGCCATCTTGATTTTCTATGGTAGCACCATAGCCAAATATTTCGCCGGCATATATACAACCAACAGCAGAAAGCCCGCCGGCAATAATAATTACAAGCCCTAAAAGCACATAAGACTTAAAGTTTTTCTTGAAATTACCAAAAAACTTTGGACCTGCAATGTATCCAACAGATGTTACAAAGAGAACAAGACCTAAACTTTCTACTATTGTAAGCCCCGATGAAAAATCATAGGGCTTAGATGATGCTGCAAACAAAAGTTCTCCGCTTTCATTAACACCAAAGAAAAGTGCACCAAAAATCAATGCAATGATAAATACACCGGCATCGCCTAATGATATACCTTTAATGGTTATTCTTCCAAGAAGATATCCAAACAGAAGAACTGTAAAAATTACAAATAACAATGTGTAAATATTACTAATTGATATAATTCCATTAAAAAATGTCATTTATACAATCCCCCTTTTATATGTTTTTCTGATTTGTGTAGTTAGGTAAAAGCTTTGGTGAAACTGTTTGAGTTTCAATGCCTGCATCTGCAATTTCTTTTTCAAATTTTTCAATGTGAGAAAGTGAAAGCTTACCTACCTTAACATCTTTAGCCTTGGCAGCAGCATTTTTACCTGCACTTCTGCCAAATACGATGATATCGAGAAGTGAGTTACCCATAAGACGATTTTTACCGTGAATTCCGCCAACTGCTTCGCCTGCAACAAATAAGTTTTCAACATTGGTTGTCATGCAGTCTGCAGTAATGTCAAGACCGCCGTTCTGATAGTGAAGGGTTGGGTAAACAAGGATAGGCTCCTTGCGGATATCTATGCCATATTTATCAAACATTCTCCACATTGCAGGAATTCTCTTCATAATAGTGCCCTCACCGCCGATTTTTTCTATCATTGGTGTGTCGAGCCATACGCCTTTTCCGCTTCCTGTATCTACTCCGTTATCTCTTTCGGAGCATTCACGGATAATAGAAGCTGCCGCAACATCACGGGTTTCAAGAGGATGCATAAATACTTCACCATCTGCATTTACAAGCTTTGCGCCCAGTGAACGAACTTTTTCTGTAACAAGTGCACCGAAAATCTGTTCGGGATATGCAACGCCTGTTGGGTGATACTGGAGTGTTTCGGCATAAAGAAGCTTTGCACCTGCTCTGTAACCAAGAACAAGACCATCGGCAGTTGCACCGTAGTGGTTTGATGTTGGGAAGCCCTGATAGTGCATACGGCCTGCACCGCCTGTTGCAATGATAACTGTTTTAGCTTTGGCAACTAAAAGCTCTTTTGTTTCCATGTTCATAAGAACTGCACCGGCAGCATTACCATTTTCATCGAGAATAAGCTCAATTGCAGAAGTAAAATCAACAACGGGAATATTGCGGTTTAAAACTTCATCGCGGAGAGTTCTCATGATTTCAGCACCGGAATAGTCTTTTGCAGCGTGCATTCTTTTTCTTGATGTTCCGCCGCCGTGGGTTGTTACCATTGTTCCGTCGGCTTCTTTATCAAATTCAACACCTAAATTACTGAGCCATAAAATAGCTTCGGGTGCATCGCAAACAAGCTTTGATAAAAGCTCTTTTTTAGCAGCAAAATGTCCGCCGCCGAAAGCATCAACAAAATGGATTGCAGGGGAATCGTTTGGCTTATCTGCAGCCTGAATACCGCCTTCTGCCATCATTGTGTTGGCATCGCCCATTCTGAGCTTGGTAACAATCATAACGTTGGCACCGGCCTCATGTGCTTCAATTGCAGCAGATGTGCCTGCACCGCCACCGCCTATGATTAAAACATCTGTTTCGTAATCGGGGTTTTCAAGGTTTACACAATCTGCACTTATGCGGCTGTGTGCCTGCAAAATTTCGGCAAGCTCTGTGGGAACTTTTTCGCCTTTATTGGGGCCGATTTTTAAAACATCAAATTCGTCTTGTTTGTAGTCCGGATGAAAAGCTGCAAGCAAATCCTCTTTCTGCTTTGCGGTCATACGATCCGGTTCTAATGCAATATTTTTTTCTCTTGCCGCTTCAACTGCAGCAATGGATTTTTGAAATTTTTCCGAATACATATTCTTTTCCTCCTTACTTTTCGATTTCGCGTGTGTTATAAAGCTCTTTCATTTCATCAAGGGGTTTATTCATAAGAGCTTCTATGAGTTCTTTAAAGTCGCCGTCTTTAATTTCTTTAACACGGTCTTCTAAATGACCGCATCCGGGAGCTAAATATTTGCCGTTGATTCTTCTTGCAAGCATTGCAACCTGGGGATGTGAAATACCGGCAGGGCATCTTGAAGAACAAACACCGCACATTACGCAGTCGAATGATTCTTCTGCACATTTTTCAAAATCGCCGCGCTGGGCATAGGCTATATACTGCATAACATTTAAGCCCTGAGTACAGCTCTTTGTGCAGGCATTACAACCAATACAAGCATATATTTCGGGGTAGAGCTGCATCATAACAGACTCATTAACCGGAATATTTTCGATATCGTAGCCTTCTTTAACAAGGGGGAAGAAAGGAAGAGTTGCGATATACATATTATCTTCAACCTTTGTTTGACAAGCAAGACAAGCTTTTAATTCCTTATCTCCTTTTATGCGGTAAATAGTTGCACAGGCACCGCAAAAACCGTTACGGCAACCGCAACCGCGAACGAGCTGATAGCCCGCATATTCCATTGCGGTCATAATTGTTAAATTTTCGGGCACTTCATATTTTTTGCCGAAAAGATATATATTAACTAATTTTTCCATGTTACCTCTCCTTTAATATTCATCCGGAAGTTCGTCAAGTTCATCGCATCTGAATACCGGACCGTCTTTGCACACATATTTTGCACCAACATTACATCTTCCGCATTTACCCACTCCGCACTTCATTCTGAGCTCTAAGGTTGTGTAAATCTGTGTTTTATCAAAGCCAAGTTCACAAAGTCCGTCGAGAGTAAACTTAATCATTATTGGAGGTCCGCAAAGAACTGCAGTTTTATTGGTATCGAACTGGAGTTCTTTTACATAGTTTGGAACAAAACCAACGTGGCCGTTCCAGCCGTCTTGTGGGTTATCTATTGTAAGATGAACCTTAACACCGGCATCGTTTGACCATTCGTCGATAATCTCTTTATAATCGAGCAAATCATCTTTACTTCTTGAGCCGTAAACAATATCAATATCGCCGTAGCGATCGCGGTAGTGTCGGCAATAATTGATAACCGAGCGAAGAGGTGCAAGACCAACACCGCCGGCAATAAACAGAAGGTTTTTGCCTGCAAACACATCATCAACGGGGAAAGGCTTTCCATAGGGTCCTCTTATGGTTATCTGCTGACCTACTTCTGCCTGATGGAGCCAATCTGTTACGCAGCCGCATTTTTTAATGGAGAATTCCATATACTCTTCGTTTGTGGGAGAAGATGTTATAGAAAACATTGCTTCGCCAACACCGGGAACAGAAAGCATAGCACACTGCCCGGGGCGGTGGTCAAAAGCTTTTTTGCCATCGGGTGTAACAACTCTGAATGTTTTGATATCGGGTGTATCAATGCGAACATCGGTTATAACACCAATTTTGGGAATTAAAGTTTCTTCTTTGTTATTCAAGCTTCCTTCCCTCCTATCTTTTTCATTACTTTAACAATATTCATAGAAATCGGACATTTGGAAAGACATCTTCCGCAGCCCACACAACTGAACAATCCATCATTATTTTCAGGATAGTAAACAAGCTTGTGCATAAATCTCTGACGGAAGCGTTCTTTTTGAGTGAGACGGTTATTACCGTGAGCCATTTTGGTGAAATCGGAATACATGCAGGAATCCCAGCATCTGAATCTTATAACGCCACTTCCTGTATTAAAATCTTTAATATCATAGCACTGACATGTGGGGCATACAAAGGTGCATGTTCCGCAGCCAAGGCAGCTTCCTGAAAGCTCTTCCCATGCGGAGTGATTAAAGAATTCATCTGTTTTTCCGCCGCCAAAGGCATCTGCCCTCAGGTCTTTAAGGGGAAGCTTATTCATAATGGCAGAAATTTTTTCTTTCTGCTCATTAACTTTTGTTTCATCACATTCTTCTGTGATACCGGAAAGTTTTTCTAAAAGAGCCTCACCCTTTGGAGTGTTTGCCTTAAAGAAGATTTCAGTTTCTGTTTTCCAGGTTGTTATATCGCCTTCTGGCTCTTCGGGCGAAATATCAAAAGTCTTACAGAAGCATGTTTCTGCCGGCTTTGTGCAGGCAGTTGACACGATTATACCTTTTTCGCGTCTGGAAGCATAGTAGCTGTCAACAGGCTCTGTTAAAAAGACTCTGTCTAAAATTTCAAAGCTTTTAACATCGCATCCGCGAACACCAAAGATAACAAAATCTTCGGTTTCTGACCTTGTGTCGATAACCTCTATATTTTTACCCTCTGTTTTAAACTCCATTAAGTTTTCCATTTGAGGAAAGAAGAAATCTTTTGGGCTTCTTACTGTGTTTAAAGCTTCACTCCAGCTTGCGCCCTCTTCCCATTCTTTATATGCGGCACTGCCGTCATTCTGGTTTATAGGAAGATAGAGTTTTGCTTCTTTAGAAATTTCAGAAAAAACAGAATTTATTTTATCAAGAGAACATTTACGCATCGGTATCCCTCCTGTCAAACACTTCACCAGGCTCTAAATCTTCGGTGGTGTAGTCTACAAGCGGAGCTCTTGAACCAACCTCTGCCCCTGCCTGATATTCGCCATAGAATTCGTTTATATCTTTTATGAACTTACGGTTAAGAAGATGAAGCGGAATATTCTGCGGACAAACTCTTGAACATTCTCCGCAGTCTGTGCATCTGCCGGCTACATGGTATGCTCTTATAATATGGAACATTTTTTCTTCAAAGCTGTTGGCAGGTGCTTTATTTTCAACACCTGATGCCGGGTTATCAAACACACACTTTTCACAGGTGCAAGCCGGGCACGCATCGCGGCATGCATTACAGCGGATACAGCGTGAAAGTTCGTTTTGCCAGAATGCAAATCTTTCGTCGGGAGTTAAAGCTTCGAGTTTTGCAACTTCATCAAATCTATTGGAATCTATAACCTCTCCCTCATCACCCATAAGTTCGTCATAGGCAACATGCTTTTTGCTCTTACAGTTAATGCAGCGTTCTAAAAGAACATCTTTAAAAGGAACAGCTACCTGATTATCTTCATAGATTTTTGTAACTTTTAAGTTTTCGCCATCTTCTTTGATTTCGCTTATTCCTTCGCCTGTTTTAGCTTTTAATTTTGAAACATCAACCATACCTTCGCATGGAACGCCTATTGCATAAACTTTTTCGCGGTCAAAACGGTGTTCTGTTAAAAGCTGATTAAAGCTATATGTGTCGCAGGGTTTTAAGAAAACAAGGATTTTGCCTTCAAATCTGTCTGTTTTTGAAACAAGATATTTTGAAAAATTCACGCCGCAAAAATCATTCCAGATGAAGTTTTCTTTTAAATCGTCCTCTGTTTTAAACATTTTAGGTGTTACATCGTAGCTAAATTCACCCTTACTCCAACCAAGAACTGCACTAACTGTGCCATTTGAAAGCAGAGAAACTGCTTTTTCTAAAAGTTTATCTTGTGTTATCTTTTGCATCGCAGATCCTCCAATCTCTTATTTTCTCCAAGTGCTGTTACTTTTTCTACAAAATCGTTCATTGTTGCGGCAAATTTTGCACCCTCTGCCGCAGAAACCCACTCAACGCGGGTACGCTCTTTTTCAATACCAAGAAAATCGAGCATAGAAAAGAGTGCTGCCATTCTTCTTCTGGTGTAGTAGTTACCCGATGTGTAGTGGCAATCACCGGGGTGGCAACCGCATATTATAACTCCGTCGGCACCTCTTTGGAATGCACGGAGAATAAACATGGGGTTAACACGGCAAGAACAGGGAACTCTTATGATTTTTACATCCGCCGGATAGTTAAGACGGTTATTTCCTGCAAGGTCTGCACCGGCATAAGAACACCAGTTACAGCAAAAAGCAACGATTAAGGGTTTGTGTTCATTTACTTGCATATTGCGTCCACCTCCGCCATAATTTGATTACTTGCAAATCCGTTCAGATCCATAGCTCCCGAAGGACATGCAACCGTACATGCACCACAACCCTGACAAACTGCAGGATTAACTAAAGCAACTCTTCTTATTTTTGTTGTTCTGTCGGGCATGCGGAATTCTTTATCTTCATAAGTTATTGCACCATAAGGACAAACTCTTTCACATGAAGAACAGCCGTTACACATAAGTTCATTTGAATGTGCAACACAGGGGTTTCCTGTTAATTTATCTTTTGCTAAAAGACCTATAACTTTAGATGCTGCTGCACCTGCCTGCGAAACTGTTTCGGGAATATCTTTTGGTCCCTGGCAAGCTCCGGATAAAAATACACCTGCAGTTGGGCTTTCTACCGGACGAAGCTTTGGATGAGCTTCGGTGAAGAAGTCGTTTGTATCCATACTTGCTGTAAGCATAGTAGCAAGAGGACGGGCTGATTTATCTGGTTCGATAGCAGCTGCGAGCACCACAAGGTCTGCATCAATATGAAGCTGTTTGTTGTCTATAAGGTCTGATGCCTGAACTTTTAATTTATCTCCCTGTGGAGTAACCTTACCTACCATACCTTTAACATATTTTACGCCATATTCCTCAACTGCACGGCGATAGAATTCGTCAAAGTTTTTACCGGGAGTTCTTACATCTATATAGAACACATAAACCTCGGTATCGGGGTATTTATCTCTTACGAGCATTGCGTGTTTTGCTGTATACATACAGCAAATCTTTGAGCAATATTCCTTACCCTTTTGGGCACAGGAATCACATCTTGAGCCTACACACTGAACAAATACGATTGTTTTGGGCGATTTTCCGTCGGAAGGTCTTTCAAGATGACCTGCAGTTGGGCCTGCAGCATTTGTTAAACGCTCAAATTCTAAAGATGTGATAACATCTTTGGACTGATTGTAGGCAAACTCATCGAATTTATCCATACTGATTGGATTAAATCCGGTTGCAACAACGATAGCACCGTATTTTTCATTTACATATTCATCTTTTTGTGTGTAATCAATAGCACCTGCCGCACAAATCTTTGCACAAAGACCGCATTTGCCATTTTTAAGCATATTACAGCTATTTGGGTCGATGGTAGCAACCTTTGGAACTGCCTGAGCAAAAGGAATATATATTGCACTGCGGTTATCCATTCCCAAATTAAACTCATTAGGAACTTTCTTCATTGGGCATTTTTCCACACAAGCACCGCAGCCTGTGCATATATCTTCTTTTACATAGCGGGCATTTTTCTTTATGGTTACATCAAAGTTACCAACAAAGCCCTTAATTTCTGAAACCTCGCTATATGAGAAAATACGAATTTTTTCATTTTGAGCAACATCAACCATTTTAGGTGTTAAAATACAAGCCGCACAGTCCAGGGTGGGGAATGTTTTATCAAGCTGAGCCATTTTACCGCCGATTGTTGGCTTTGTTTCAACAATATCAACCGGGAAGCCGGCATCGGCAATATCTAGAGCAGTTTGAATACCTGCAATACCGCCGCCTATAACAAGGGCTCTTTTTGTAACGGGTGATTCACCGGGGGTAAGAGGTGTGTTGAGGTTAACCTTTGCAACAGCTGCCTTACCTAAAATAATAGCTTTTTCGGTTCCTGTGGGAATATCTTTATGAACCCAGGAACACTGTTCTCTTATGTTTGCAATTTCAACCATATAGGGATTTATGCCAGCGGCAGCCGCGGTTTTTCTAAAGGTTGCTTCATGCATACGGGGTGAACAGGAACAAACAACAATGCCTGTTAAATTATGCTCTTTTACAGCATCTATAATCATATCCTGTCCTGCCTGAGAACACATATATTGATAATTGGTGGAAAAGACCACACCGGGTTCGTTTTTCAAGGCATCTGATACCGCCTGCACATCAACTGTACCTGCAATGTTACTGCCACACCAACATACAAAAACACCAACTCTTTGCATTTGCCTTTTCCTCCTTACTTAGTATATTTTCTGAATGCACTGACTAAAAGCTGTTGGGGCACATCTTCATCTAAGAGTGCCGGAACATCGTTTGCAGTCATTCTGTTTTCACCTTGTTTTCTTATGGCACTTAAGCGAACTGCTTCAACTAATTTAGCAGGTTCAACACCTCTTGGACATCTTTCGATGCAAGCAAAACAAGATAAGCATTTGTATAATGATTCTGAATTTAAAAGCGGCTCTATATCTCCCGATTCAACCATGCTTACAAACTGATGAGGGTGATACTCCATCTCATCATAGGCTGGGCATGTTGCAGAGCATTTTCCGCATTTCATACATTTTTTAGGATTTACTCCACTCTCGCGGATTAACTCCTCACGAAGATACTTATTATTCATCTGTATCCTCCTTTACTCCAAGTGCTTCTGCTAAAAGCTCGGTAAAATAAACAACCGGAATATCAGCACCGTTTTTCTCAAGATTATATTTGCAAAGCGGACAAGCGGTAATAATCATTTCTGCACCATGTGATTTAGCATTTTCCACAACAGAATTACTGCTCTTTTTTGCAAGCTCGGGGCTTTCAACGCTAACATATCCGCCGCAGCATTCATTACGCTTTGCATAGATAACACTCTCTGCACCAAGTGCTTTTATAAAATCCTCCATAATGCTTGGATTTTCAGGATCGTCCATTTGCATAACACCGCTTGGTCTTAATAAAAGGCAGCCGTAGTATGCCGCAATTTTCTTACCCTTAAGAGAATTTACTACTTTTTCTTTTAAAGCATCAAATCCTACTAAATCGCGAAGCATTTCAAGGTAGTGATAAACCTGGGTTTCGCCAAAGTATTCACCTTCGGGCATATAACGATTTACTTTATCTGCAAATTCTTTATCGTTTTGCATAGCGTGATTTGTTTGTTTTATAACATTGTGGCAAGCTGAACATACTGTTACAAGAGGTTGTTCTTTAGATGAAGCCTCTTTTAATGCACGAACAGATGAAAGTTTTGTTGCAACTTCATTTTTTGCGGTAGTAAACACGCCGCCGCAGCATTGCCAGTTTTCAATTTCTTCGAGTGTAACCCCCAAAGCTTTGGCAGATTTGTATGCATACAAATCAAGGTCTTTTGCTTTGTTTTTCAGGGTACAGCCCGGAAAATAACTAACCTTCATTTTTATACCTCCATAGCATATTGGCTTATGCTTATTAAACCATTTCTTCCGGATGGAAAACTTCGTCGAATTTTTCAGCGGTTAAAAAGCCGAGTTCAACGCAGGCTTCTTTAAGTGATATATTATCTTTAAACGCCTTTTTAGCAGTTTTAGCTGCATTTTCGTATCCGATATATGGATTAAGAGCAGTAACAAGCATCAAGGAATTATGCAGATTGTGGTGCATCTTTTCTTTATTAGCCTTAATTCCTACTGCACAGTTTTTATTGAATGAACGGATAGCCTCAGCCATGAGACGAGCAGACTGAAGGAAATTATAAGCACATACGGGCATAAATACATTAAGCTCAAAATTGCCCTGTGATGCTGCCATACCAACTGCAACATCATTGCCCATTACCTGAACAGCAACCATGGTTACAGCTTCGCACTGTGTGGGATTTACTTTACCGGGCATAATTGATGAACCGGGCTCATTTTCGGGAATGAATATTTCACCAAGACCATCTCTGGGGCCTGATGCAAGCCAGCGAACATCGTTTGCAATTTTCATCATATCTGCCGCAAGTGCCTTAATTGCACCGTGTGCAAAAACAAATTCGTCTTTAGATGTGAGAGCGTGGAATTTATTTGAAGCTGTTACAAAAGGTTTATTTGTTATGTTGGCAACCTCTTTGGCAACAACCTCACCGAAAGATGCAGGAGCATTAAGCCCTGTTCCAACGGCTGTGCCACCAAGAGCAAGCTCATAAAGAGGCTCAATAGAACGCTTAATAAGTTCGATATCTTTTTCAAGGCTTGATCTCCAGCCGCTTATTTCCTGACTGAATTTAATGGGGGTTGCATCCTGAAGATGTGTTCTTCCGCTTTTTACGATTCCTTCGTTTTCTTCTTCAAGTCTTTTGAAGGTATCTATAAGTTCCTGAACTGCAGGAATTAACTTATCTTCTAAAACAAGCACAGCTGCAATGTGCATAGCTGTTGGAAATGTGTCGTTAGAAGACTGGCTCATATTAACATCATCGTTTGGATGAAGAAGTTTTTCAGCTAAAATCTGATTGCCTCTGTTGGCAATAACTTCGTTTGCATTCATGTTAGACTGTGTGCCCGAACCTGTTTGCCATACAACAAGCGGGAAATTATCATTTAATTTTCCTGCCATAATTTCATCGCAGGCTTTCTTTATTGCTTCCATCTTCTGATTTGTCATTTTCTCAGAGCGAAGAGCGTTATTTGTTATGGCTGCAGCTTTTTTAAGCACGCCGAATGCGTGTATAATTTCTGCGGGCATTGTTTCAATACCAACGCCTATTTCAAAATTTTCATGACTTCTCTGTGTCTGGGCAGCCCAGAGCTTGTCTGCGGGGACTTTAACCTCGCCCATTGAGTCGTGTTCAATACGATATTCCATTTTCATATTCCTTTCTCTTTTTATATGTTAAGACCTTTTATTAAGTCTTTAAGAACGTTTGCACTGTTGTGGAGTGCCGCAATTTCTTCATCATTAAGAGGAAGCATAATCTTGCTGTGAGCACCCTTATTGCCTACAACATTTAAAAGGCTTAAGCACACATCATCTATACCATATTCGCCGTTTAAAAGTGTTGATACTGTGAGAGTTGTGTCGATTCCGCTTAAAAGACACTGACACACATGGCAAACAGACATAGACACAGCATAGAATGTTGCACCTTTTCGCTGAATAACTCTTGCGCCCGATTTACGCATGTATTCTTCAACTTCGTCTCTTTTAAATTCAGGATAAGTTTTTCCTGTAAGAACAGCGTTTCTGTAATCTTCAATCGGTACATTTGAGATGTTTGCTATTGACCAGGGAACAAAAGAACTGTCGCCGTGTTCACCAAGAACATAGGCATGAACATTTTTCTGATTTACAGAATAATACTCAGAAACTCTTGAACGAAGTCTGGCAGTATCGAGAATTGTGCCCGAGCCTATAACACGCTCCTGGGGAAGACCTGTATGTTTTAAAAATACATAGGTTAAAATGTCAACAGGGTTACTCACAATGATATATGTTGCTTCAGGGGCAACGGGAACAATTTTATCTGCAATGCTTTTTGTAATGTCAACATTGGTCTGCGCTAAATCTAATCTTGACATACCGGGCTTTCTTGCCATACCCGATGTGATAATAACAATATCGGAGCCTGCCGCATCGGAATACGAGCCTGCATAAATATTTGCAGGAGAGCAGAATGGAACACCCTGTCTTATATCAAGAGCTTCACCAAGAGATTTTTCTTCGTTAACATCAATCATAACAATCTCTGATGCAAGGCCCATAACCGTTAGGGTGTATGATATTGTGGAACCAACATTACCCGAACCAATTACTGTAATTTTATTCATGGCTAATCCTCTCTTTACTAAATTCTTTTGTTTATATAATTTATTTTAATACGGATACTGCATCTGAAATGTTCTTTTCAAGTGCTTCCCTTCCGTATTTATCGACTTCAGCTTTGCTTTTTTCGCCGTGGGTAAGACAGCCTGCCCCGCCAATACAGCCTCCGATACAAGCCATACCTTCAATAAAGTTGGCATCTAAAACATTCTTGCTCTTTTTAAGAAGTGCCAGCCTGCATTCTTCAATACCATCGCAGGGAATTGCCTTTAGGTTAAAATCTATACCTTGTTCTTTAAGTCCCTGTGCAACTGCATCGGAAAGTCCGCCCGAACGGGCAAATATTCTGCCGAAATAAGATGCGTTATCTAAAACCTCTTCAGAAAGAGTTGTAATATCAATATCCCTGCTATCGTAGAGTGCCTGAAGCTCTTCAAAGGTAAGAACTGCATCTACATAAGGTTTAACTTCTTCAAGTTGTGCCTCTGCTTTTTTTGCAGTACAAGGACCGATAAATACAACCTTTGAACCAGGGTCGGTATCTTTAATATATTTTGCCAAAGTTGCCATCGGCGAAAGATTATGCGAAATATACTGCACCAAACCCGGAAATGCCGATTTAACATAAGATACAAATGCCGGACAGCAGGAGCTTGTTAAAAAGCCTTTTTCACTAAGTTCTTTTGATTCTGCCTGTGCCACCATATCTGCACCAAGTGCTGCTTCAATAACGGTGTGAAAGCCAAGCTTCTTTAAGCCTGCAATTACCTGACCGAGCTTTGCATAGGTAAACTGACTTGAAATAGAAGGAGCAACCATTGCATAAACTTTATATTTTTTATTGCCTTCACTGTTTTTTATAAATTCGATTGCATCTAAAATATATGATTTATCCATAATCGCACCGAAGGGGCACTGATATACACATGCACCGCAGGCAGTACATTTGCTATTATTAATTGCAGCAGCATTATCATCATTTATAGAAATAGCTTTTATTTTACACGCATTCTGACAAGGTCTTTTGCGGTTTATAATTGCAGAGAAAGGACAAACCTTTGCACACTGTCCGCAGTCAACACATTTTGATTTATCTATATGAGCAACATGGTTGGCATCAAAAGTGATGGCACCTTTTTTGCACACATCTTCACATCGATGAGCCAAACAACCGCGGCATGATTCTGTTACAACATATCCCGCAGACGGACATTCATCACAGGCGATGTCGATAACTTCAATCACATTTGGGTTCTCTTTATCCCCACCCATAACAATTTTAATTCTTTCCTCTAAAATTGCTCTTTCTTTATATACACAGCAACGCATGGTAGAGGTTTTCCCGGGAACAATCATTTCAGGGATTTTCAATACATTTTCAAGAAGAGTATCATTCCATGCATAGCGTGCAACCTCACGGAGTACCTTGTATTTTAAATGCTGCACTTTTGTGTCGAATTTTCTCATTTTTCACTCTCCTTAAAAATAACTTACTTTAATTCTTTTTCCCATCATTGTAAGGCTCTTTGAGAGCTCCTCAACCAAATTCATTTTAATACTGAAATTTATAGGCAAATCAGGATTCTGATGAGCCGGGTTTATAGCACGGCCAACATAAAAATTTATATCGGTAGCCTCTTCAAAGAGAAGCTGACAGATAAGCGATGCACCATCACGCTTATAATTCCAGTGTTCATACATCTCGTTTTCGCCCAGGTAATCCTTGGCATATTCTAAAACTCTGTTTACTGTTATAACGCCCTCTGTTACCAAATCAACACCCTCAAGCTTTGCAATCGGCGGGATATCCGACTTTTCAAAATTCAGTGTTGCCTGAAGAGGCTTTCTTAAATACTTTGCTGCAATAGAAGATGTTGTTCCTCCACATATTATGTGCTTGCCTTCTTTTGAGAAGAAAAGAGACATCATTCTGTCGCAGTCATCACGGTTTGAAGGAGGACCAAAAAGAATATTCATTGGCTCTCTTTTTCTTATTTTCACAATGCACGCAGTTGCATCGTCGCCGGGTTTTTGCCCATATAGCTTATCACATTCATCAACTAAAAGGGTAGATAAATTCTTTGCCGTAAGACCGGATACCGACATAGTTTCCATAAAATCAATAATGTCTTCCCTCTTCCAACCAAAGTTATATGCCATACCGATTCCTGCATGGGGACAGCCATCACTCATAGCAATAAAAATATCGTCTTCCTGAATGCGAATTTCACTTTTAAATATCTTTTTTCCGCCGATATTCATTTCTGTCTTGGGATAATCGTAGTTTTTGTTATCCCTTAAAACAATTACCTGCGGATTATCATACTGAATAATCTCAACAGTTTCATTATTTATAATCTGCATAATTGTAAAGGTGGAGTAAGCAACTCCCCTTACAGAACACACAGGAAGCGTTGCAGCAATGGTTTCAACACATTCTTCAATAGGCAGGCCTTCTGCCATCATGGTTGAAATAATCTTTGAGGTAAGGGTTGATAAAATACTGGCTTTAACACCGCTTCCAAGACCGTCGGCAAGAACGATTACTGTTGAGTTTTCGTTTTGTTCAACAATATCCACATGGTCGCCGCAAAGCTGCTCGCCGTAATGGTTAATGCTTTTCCAGCCGATATCTGCACATAAATCATTCATCTTGTATCGACTCCTTTAACTTGGCAAGTGCAATTTTGGTTTCTGCAGCCGTTTCACCAAGAAGCGATGCTATTTCCTGAACAATTCTCATTTGTTTATCTACAACTTTATCTGCAACCTCAATGGTCTGACGGGTGATTTTTTCTTTCTTTTCACGCTCAGTTTCTTCATCGGTAACATCACGCATAATACCAACTAAAAGTCTGGATTCTTTATCATAGAGCACAGACTGTTCTACATAGCGTCTGTATTCTGCAAGATAGGTTCTTTCTCCGCGTATATCTTCTCCAGTTCTTAAAACATCTGCAAAAGGTTTCGGATCAAGCACTCTGATTATGCTTTCTCCCAAAACATCTGAACTCGAACGAATGTTCATCATATTTCGTGCAGATTCATTTATCTGCTGCACTTCCAACTTTTCATTAAGAACAATAAGACCGTTGGGTGTGTTTTTAACAATGGTATCGGAAAAGCTTTCTGCTTTGTCTTTTAAAAACGGCAGACACATAGAAATTTCCGCCTTGCCCTGACAAATAGCAATGGCTTTCTCGCGGCAGGTATTATAACCACAAGAACCGCAGTTGAGTTCATCAGAGGGTTTAAATTTACCCATTTCTCTTAAAACAGTAAAGATTTCTGTTTCCGTTGGCATCTGGAGCTTATGCTCAATATATTCAAACTGCTTTTTGAGTTCAACCGGCTTTGGCTCGGAAACCTTAAAATCTTCTTTTCCTGCATAATTGGCAATAGTTATATAATCTTTAACAGGAGCTGTTCTGTGATATTTCTCCATAACAGGACCGCCGATACAACTTCCCACACACGCCGACATTTCTATAAAGCATTTGTGTATTTTTCCATTTTCTATATCACGAAGAGCATCTATACAATTCTGCACACCGTCGAGTGCTATATAGTTGTATCCGGGAGCATCGAGAGTCATTGTTTTTAAAATTCCGCCTGTTGTTGGGAAGAATCTTGCACGGCTTTCTTTGTTGGATTCCATACCGAGCTTCAGTTCAATATCTTCTTCCTTGAGCCAGTTCGATAGTTCTTCAAAGGTCAGAACTGCATCAACAATACCTTCGTAATGTTCTGCTTCATCTTTTTTGGCTACACAAGGTCCAATAAACACGGTTTTGGCACCGGGATATCTTTTCTTTATATCCTGGCAGTGTGCCTGCATGGGAGAAATAACATCTGCAAGGTACTCAAGTGCAAAGGGGAAATATTTTTGTATGAGCAAATTTATTGAATGACAGCAGGAAGAAATGACGATATCCCTGTCATCTTCACGGAGCATTCTTTCATATTCGTTTTTAACTATTGTTGCACCGATTGCTGTTTCTTCAACATCATAAAAGCCCAGCTTTTTAAGAGCTTCTCTCATAGACTCAATTCCAACATTATCATAATTCGCAACAAAAGACGGTGCCAAGCTCACAATAACCGGCTCACCGCCTTGGAGTAATACTTTTACTTTTTCGGTTTCATCAACAATCTGCTTTGCATTTTGAGGACAAACAACAAAGCACTGACCGCATAAAATACACTCATTGCCTATAATATGTGCCTGATTTCCTGAAAAGCGTATTGATTTAACCGGGCAATGACGAATACACTTGTAGCAGTTTTTACAATTTGACTTTTTTAATGTTAAACAGTTTGGCATACTCATCACACCCTTTCATTTTTAATTACTTTAAGCACATTTTCCTCGAAAAATTCTTTAAAATTATCACGGTTAATACCCGTATGAATCACATCATCTACCTGAACAGTAACCCCTGTGCGATTGCACTGCCCAATACAAAAGCTTCCGGTAAGGGCAACTTCATCCTGAAGATTATTTTCTTCAATAGCTTTTGTGAATAACTCAACTATTTCAGGAGAGCCTTTTATATGGCATGAACTACCCACACATATTTGCACTAACATAATTTCACACCTTTGCTGCTATTTCTTTTGTGAAAAATTCATCAACATTTTCGGGGGTAACAGAGTGAAATTCCTCATCAACAGTAACACACACACCCTGCTGACATTTGCCCAAACAAAATGTACCGCCAAGTTCAATCTTATCGCCAAGATTATTTTCGATTATAAGGGTTTGAAGCTTTTCAACAACCTGTCGCGAACCCTTGATATGACATGAACTACCAATACAAACCGTTACTTTCATTTTAAATTCAACCCTTTCATATATGGGGATAATTCAGCAAACATCCACAGTACCCCTGATTATGCTTTTACTATATCATATTCGCCTTCAAAAATCAATGATTATCCGCAATTTTCGGCACTTTGATAAATTTTTCACAATTTATTTTGTTATATATGTTTAATTTTTTATTTATTATCTTGTTATTTGTTTTATTTGGCAATAAGAGTGTTGTTATGGGTTTATAAAACCATAAAATTTGGCACAACAAAACAAGGGGGTGAGCAGTGCTCACCCCCTTGCTTTAAACTATTTATTATTTTATATTTCCGCGCCGTTTAAAATATCTGATATAATATCAAGAACTTTCTCGTGGCAACCGCCACAACCGGTAGAACAGTTTGTTATTTTCTGCACACTTTCAAATGTTTTTAAAACATCATCAAATTTATTGTTGTTTTCAACAGCATCAGCAATATCGCTGTATGACACCTTTTTGCAATTGCAAACTGTATAGTTTTCTTTCATGGCAGCTACCTTCTTTCTTTAGCCATTGGGGTACTATCCGAACCCGCCTAAAACATAGAGTTTTCGGCACTTTTTTGCTTGTCGGGTTTGAAGGGCGTCAGCCCATCTTCACCCTCCGCACTAAAAATTATCCAAAAACTCTTATGTTTTAGGTCATAAT
>JAGBXL010000226.1 GCA_017629325.1 Clostridia bacterium
AAACGAAAACCACATCTCTCTTTCCAATTCAGATTCAACAAGCAAGCATCTTGATGATAAACTGGAAGATGAAAACACACTCACCGTAACAAGAATAAATAAATTCAGCGGTGAGCTTACGGAAGAAATTCCCTACACATCCAGACAATATGAAGACCCCTATCTTGAAAAAGGTAAAACTAAGCTTATTCAAAAAGGGCAGAACGGCGTTAAAAAAATCAAATGCGATATTGTCTATAATGATGGTGTTGAAGTTTCAAGGAATGTTAAAAATGAATACATCGCTAAATATCCTGTTGAAGAAATAATTGCAGTCGGTGTTGCAACAGGAAATCTTGCAACTGTTGGCGGCGATACCTTTAGCTATAAAAAGGTTATAACCTGCAGTGCAACAGCCTATGACCTTTCTTTCCAGAGCACAGGTAAGCTCCCTAGCCACCCAGCCTATGGCATCACAGCCTCAGGAACCTATGCAAAAATCGGAACAGTAGCAGTTGATCCCAGAGTAATACCTCTTGGCACAAAAATGTATATAGTTTCAACCGATGGTAGCGTTGTATATGGATATTGCACAGCCGAAGACACAGGCGGAGCAATAAAAGGTAACAAAGTTGACCTCTTCTATAACACAACTGCAGAGTGTATGCAGTTTGGAAGAAGAAGTGTATATGTATATATTCTGTAAATGAAAAGTCGATACAAAAAATTCAAATGAATTTTTTGTATCGACTTTTTTGATAAAACAAATAAATCACAAAAATAAGTATGGTTCCTATAATAGAAACGGGTATAGCTATAAGCCTATCTGTTCTAAATACTTCTTTGTAAAAAAAGCTTTTGTATAACAGCCCCATAACAAAACTAAAGAGTGCCTGAATAAATTTTGCACCGCATAATTTTTTTATATCAATAATCTTGCCGCTAACTGATTTAATCTGCATAATAACCGAAAAACCCGACCACGAAACTGTACCGCATATAAGTGCAAATTTTAAACCTTCTGAATTAAGAGAGCTAAATTCATTTATTCCTGCAGTTATTTCAAAAAATCCTTTTACAAAAGCATTTACATAAAATGAGTTTGCAAAATTGCCAAATGTATTCCTTATAAAAATAGTCATAGCAGATGCCATAACATACGATGCCACCATAAAGCCGCAAATATTAACGCAAATATTAACTCCGTTTTTTACATAGGAACAAAAATCACTTTTTTCTAGGTTTGTTTGTCTCTTTTTTTTGCTGCATGAATTTACTTTTTCTCTTTTTAGTATTCCATATATAAAACTCGATATAAGCTGAATTAAATATATTACCACGCCGTCTTTTGTGCTTCCCAAAAGGCTTGTGCCCACAGCCGATATCAAAAAAAGAGGCCCCGCATTATTTGTGTAACAAATAAGCCTTTGAGCTTCCTTTATATCAATTTCGCCTCTTTCGTAAAGATTTCTTGCACACACAGCACCCGAGGGGTATCCGCAAAATTCCGAGCATAAAACTGCCTTGATGCTGCATTTTTTTATTCCAAAAGCAAATGATATTATCTTCAAAGGTATTTTCTCGATAAAACAAGAGTTCGATATGTATTGAGAAATAATAAGATAAGGAAAAACCGATGGAATAATAACATTAGACCAAAGAAAAAGTGCTGTAATAACCTCTTTTTTTACAATGTTAAATTCAAAAATCAAGCAGTAAACGCTGTAAATACATACTGTTATTTTTAATATATGTTTTAATGCTTTAATTAGAATCACCTCCGTATATTTATTTATATTCCGTCATAAAAATAGTATGAAAAGGAAGTGGTCATCTGTGCACAGTGCAGAACACCTTGTTATCGGCCATAGCTATAAGCTGATAATGTACGGAGACAAAATCTGTATAAAGGGCAAATACGATGTAACATCTTATAGCGAAGATTCTATCATGTTAAGATGCAATAACGATGTTTTGTGTATAAAGGGCGAAGATGTTGTTATATCTTCGCTTGATGTAAACCAGATATACATAAGCGGAAAAATTTCTGATATTTCTTTTTCATAGGGTGGTCTTATTGTCGTTTTCCTTTGGAGCCTACATTCAGCTTAAGATTCAAAGAGAAAATTCGGTGAGTTTTTTTAATGAGTGCAAAAACAGCCATATCAATTTGTATAATATAAAAAAAACACAAGATGGCTATCTTGCAGATGTAAAGGGGATAGACTATAAACATGTTTTTAATATTGCCCAAAGTGTGTCTGCAAACATATCGGTAAAGGGCAGATTCGGTCTTCTTATGAAGCTCATTTTATCAAGGGGCAGAAAAGTTTTTTATGCCTTAGCACTTTTTCTGGCAATATATTACGGAGTTAATTATTTTTATATATCTGAAATCTGCATAAACGGAAACAATATATTTCCCGATAGCCAGATACTTATGTGCTTAAAAGAAAACGGTCTTGAAAAGGGGAGCCTTAAGCTTGGTTTTGACCCTGAAATTTTCCGCGAGGAATTTATAAAAGATTTTCCTGGTATTGCATGGATATGGGTAGAAATAGATGGTACAAAAGCAATTGTTTCTGTAAGAGAAAAAGTAACCAAACCCGATTTTTTTGACTATGATCTTTACTGTAATGTTGTTGCATCAAAAGACGGAGTCATAAAAAATGCAATATCGTCAAGCGGAACACTTCTTGTTAAAGAGGGCGTATATGTTAAAAAAGGCGACATACTCATAAGCGGTGTATATGATTCAACCGAAATAGCACCTCTTCGTTTTGTAAATGCCGGAGGAATAGTTAATGCCTCAACGGTTTATACTATTGAAGATGATTTTGGCGGCAAATATATAAGCTATACCCCAGCAGAAAAAACAAAAAACATCATAGCACCAAAAATACTAAACACAAATCTTTATGAATTTAAAACTCAATCAGGGCTTGGGCTTTACATAGAGGAAAATGATAAAAAAATAAAGGCTTTCGGTAAAAATTATTTGCCTTTGGCATTTACAAATACAAAATATTGTGAGATAATAAGAAAGGAATATCAGCTTTCAAAAGAAGAAATCATAAAAAATGCAATAAATGAACTTACTCAAAAGCTTTACCTTTCTATCCCTGAAGGTGCCAAAGTTGTCAGCACCAAAGAAGATGTAAGCCAAAATCCCGATGGAAGCATAAATGTAAAGCTAACCTTTGAATGTATTGAAGATATTGCCGAAAAGAAAGCCATTGTGTTTGAAACACAGTAAGCGGAGGTTGTAATTTGGAAAAGATACTTGAAATACCCCAAATGGAAAAAGTTATTTCTATTTTTGGGGAATACGACAAAAATATCAACGTAATAAAAAAAGAATTTGGCGTAAGCGTTATAAGCCGCGGCAGCACCGTTAAAATAATCGGCGATGAAGCTGCCGTTTTAAGAGCCGAAAAAGCCATAATGAGTCTTAATAAAATTCTCGATAGCGGTGAAGAAATAAGCGATGTTAATCTTGGCTATGCCATAGATATGGCAAAAGATGATATCGACGATACTGCTCTTTACGGCAAAGACTGTATCCTTATAACCGCAAAGGGCAAACCTTTAAAAAGCAAAACCCTGGGTCAGAAAAACTATGTTGAAGCAATAGAAAAAAACACCATCACCTTTGGCATAGGTCCTGCCGGAACAGGTAAAACATATCTTGCGGTAGCGCTTGCGGTTAAAGCTTTTAAAAATAAAGAAATAAGCCGCATAATCTTAACCCGTCCCGCAGTTGAAGCGGGCGAGAAGCTCGGCTTTCTTCCCGGTGATTTACAAAATAAGGTAGACCCTTATCTTCGTCCTTTATATGATGCTCTCTACGAAATGTTTGGCATGGAAACCTACGCTCGCCTTGCAGAAAAAGGTGCAATAGAAATTGCCCCTCTTGCCTATATGAGAGGAAGGACCCTTGACGATAGCTTCATTATTTTAGATGAAGCCCAGAACACCACCCCCGAACAGATGAAAATGTTTTTAACACGCATAGGCTTTAACTCTAAAGCAATAGTAACAGGCGATATCACCCAGGTTGATTTACCCGATGGTAAAAAATCAGGGCTCAGAGATGTTGTGTCTGTTCTTAAAAACATAGAAGACATAGCCTTTTGCTATTTAACAGAAAAAGACGTTGTAAGGCACCGCCTTGTTCAAAGAATAATAAAAGCTTATGAAAAGCGTGATGCTTCATTTAAATCCAATAAAAAAACTCACGATAAGAGGTAGTTATGATAAACGAAATTTATATAGAAGATGCTTGCACCAATCCATCTTTAGATGAGGTAGCTCAAAAGCTTATAATAAATGTGGTTAATGCCACTTTAGAATATGAAAAAATAACTGAAGCCTGTTTTGTAAGCATAACATCAGTAGATGAAGAAGAAATAAAAGAACTTAACTTAGAGCACCGCGGCATAGATTCTGTAACAGATGTTCTTTCTTTCCCCGTTGTAAACTTAATAGATGGTAGCTTTAAGAAAAATGCCGGCGACTATTATGAAGATAAACTAATCTTAGGCGATGTTGTTCTGTGTGCAAAAAGAGCAAGGGAACAAAGCATAGACTACGGTCATTCTTATGAGAGGGAGCTTGGCTATTTAACCTGCCATTCAATACTCCACCTAATAGGCTACGATCACGAAATCGATTCCGAAAGGGAAGTAATGCGTCAAAAAGAAGAAGCTGTTATGGAAATGGTAAAACTTAAAAGATAAGGTGAACAAAATGGAAAATTTTAAATCAGGCTATGTTGGAATTGTAGGCAGACCAAATGTTGGCAAATCAACAATAATGAATGCTCTTTTGGGGCAGAAAATTGCAATTATATCTGCCAAGCCCCAAACCACAAGAAGCAAAATTCTTTCAATAATGTCCGATAGCGACAGCCAGGTTGTATTTTTAGATACCCCCGGCTTTCATAACCCCAAAAACAAACTTGGCGAAAATATGATGAAGGCAGTAGATAACACAATTGCCGATGTTGATTTTCTCTTAATGGTTGTAGAACCAACGAGTGAGATTCCGCCGAGTGAATATAAAATAATCGAAAAAATAGGGGATATCCCTGCAATTTTAGTAATAAATAAAGCAGATACCTTAAGAAAAGAAGAGCTTCTTCCTGTTATAGCGGCTTATTCAAAAGCACACGATTTTAAAGAAATCCTTTTTGTAAGTGCCAAAACTGGTTACAGAATGGACGAGTTAAAAGCTGTTATAAAAGAAAATCTTTCAGAAGGACCAATGTATTATCCCGAAGATATGGTTACCGACCAACAGGAAAGGCAGATAATAGCCGAAATTATCCGCGAAAAAATGCTTAATCTTTTAGATAAAGAGGTTCCTCACGGAATAGCTATTGAAATTTTAAAAATGAAAACCCGCATAAAAGATGGAGAAACAATGTACGATATCAGTGCAAACATTTATTGCGAAAAAAATTCCCACAAAGGCATAATAATTGGTGCAGGCGGTAAAACCCTAAAGCAAATAGGCACTTTAGCCAGAAAAGATGCCGAAGAAATGCTTTCTGCAAAGGTTTTTCTTGAGCTTTGGGTAAAGGTTAAATCCGACTGGCGTAATTCAAATAATATGTTAAGAGAACTTGGTTTTACAGATAACGATTAAAAAGAGGTATTAAAATGGCTCTTATAAAAACAAGCGGACTGATTTTAAAATATGTAAATCTTAATGATAACGACCGCCTTTTTACAATTTTCACAAAAGATATGGGCAAGATAACTGCAATGTCAAAGGGCATACGCTCTCATAAGCATAAGGATTTTGCTTCTCTCGGGCTCTACTCTTTCAGTGAGCTTGTTCTCGATGATTCAAGAGGTCTTATCTACATAAATTCCGCTAATCTTATAGAAAACTTCTATAATCTTCGCACAATGCTGGAAAAAACAAGCCTTGTTTCATATTTTGCCGACCTTGTGTCGTTTTTGGCCGACGAAATATCGGGCGATGACGAATTCTTTTCTTTTATTTTAAATACAATATATTTAACAGCAAAAGTCGAACCTGAAAAGATTGATGATGCTATATC
>JAGBXL010000027.1 GCA_017629325.1 Clostridia bacterium
CAATACAAAAAACCTCCCAGAATATTGCTTCATTGGGGCGTGTTCCATCGCCATTTACCATAGCAAAGGTGCCCTTTATAATAGAATCCACAAGTTTTTTTGGTTCATAGCCCAAGGGAGAAATTGCCATAGATATGGTTTTAAAATATTCTTCAACGAATTTATCCTGATTCATTGGAAGAAGGGTTCCGTCCATATCAAAGAGTATTGCTTTTAGTGTCATATCTTTTTTCCTTTCAATTGCCATATTTTACGGTGTTTTTGTTTATATCATCTTTTAGTATTCGATAAAGAGCTGCAACAATGGGAACTGCCAAAAGTATGCCGGTTATTCCCATTATACCGCCACCCAGCGTGATTGATGCAAGCACCCATATACTCGGAAGATTTACCGAAGTTCCAACAACTTTTGGGTAGATAAGATTTTCTTCTATCTGCTGCAAAACTATTATGAAAATTATAAACATAAGTGCTTTAAAGGGCGATACTGTAAGTATCATAAATGCACCAACTGCGGCACCGATGAAGGCACCTACTATGGGGACAAGAGCTGTAAATGCAATGAGTGCACCTATCATTGCTGCATAGGGCATACCAAAAACAAGCATTCCCAAAGAGCAAAGCACACCGAGGATTAACGCATCTGTGCACTGAGCCACAAAATAGCGATGAAACGACTCATCAAAAACATTTATGACATATTTTATTTTTTCTATAATTTTTTTAGGCAGATATCTTTTAAACAGCTTAACAAACTGATGCTTTATTTTGTTTTTTGAAGCGAGAAGATACACAGAAAATATAAGAGCTACAAGAGCCGTTGTTAAGCCCGAAAAAACAGATACCAAAGTGGATACAAGCACACCCAAAACATTGCCTGCACCCGATGATACAATGCTTATGAGGCTATCTATGCGGCTTTTCCAGTTGATATCAGAAAGTACTCCCGTTATATCCTTTGGAATAATTTTAATTTTTTCTATTGAATCCATTAGATTATCGAGCACGCCCGGAAGCTTTGCGATTATAAGCTTAACACAAGATACAAGCTGCGGAAATACCAATGATACAACAACCACAGCCACAGCAACAATTGATAAAAACGCGAGAAACAGGCAAAGAGGTCTGCGAAGCTTTTGCAGAAATTTCTTTTTTGTTTTTATAAAAATATGTCTTTCGTAAAAGCTCATGGGAATATCTACAATATAGGCTATTGCCCCGCCAATAATAAGGGGTGCCGATGCCCCAAGTAGTGTTTTTACAAATGTCGATACATATTTAAAATATGCAATACAAAGATACAAAATAAAGATGCTAAATCCGATTTTAAAACAGTTTTTCCAGCTTATTTGCATTATATCACCTCTTTTTATATATATATTATATCATTTATTCTTAATTTTCAATAGATTGGTAAAAACTGTTACACAATTGGAAAATATGTTAAAAAATTATTCAAAGTTTATTAATTGAAATTATAATTTTTTTATGATATACTGTTTTATATTTTAAATGGAGTGATGAATTTGTTTAAAGCACGATATGAAACCAGATATGGAGACTACAAGGATTTTGACAATATAAAATTTGGTTCTATTCTGGATATTATTCAGGATGTTTCCACCAAAAATTCTTCGGAATGCGGATATGGATTATTTGAAATGAGAGATATGAAAAAAGCGTGGCTTTTAAAGGGAATGAATATAAAGCTTGAACAAAAGGTTAAAACACTTACTCCAATTGATGTTCATACTGCAGTTAAGCCCCTTAAGGGTGCAACCTCCCAAAGAGGGTGTATTCTTTATCAAGACGGCGAAATCAAGCTTAAATCTATTGCAGACTGGTTTTTATTTGATACAGAGAAAAAGAGGCCTGTGAGAATTCCCGATGAGATGTCGGGATGCTATCAGGTGCATGATTTTGATGATGAATTTTTTACATATAAAAAGCCGGAAATAAAA
>JAGBXL010000227.1 GCA_017629325.1 Clostridia bacterium
ATACACCGAGCTGGAGTTCTGCACCGCTTATTACAAAGAACAACGCAAAAAGCGGAGAAGTCCATTTGTCCGAAGCTTCCATAAGGTCATGAGAAAGAGGGCAGATATTGCAGAATACTGTTCCGAGCATCATACAAACGAGAAGTGATGAAAAGCTGATGTGCACGGAGCCTATGTGGAAATCGAGCATTGAGAGAGATGCTGTTAAAAATACAAAAGCAATTGTTAGATTAAGACGGTTTGTATTTGAATTAAAGAGTTTTTCAAGCTGAGTTAGAATCCAGCCCATTACAGCGCCAAGGGTGAGTGATGCAACAATTTCAACAATTGGATTAACAAAAATTGAAACAAAATCAATGCTTCCGCTTATAAGTGTTCGGGCAATACCAAAAGATACTGCAAAAACAATAAGACCTACTGCATCATCAAGAGCAACAATTGGCAGGAGAAGCTTTGTTAAAGGGCCTTTTGCCTTATACTGACGAACAACCATTAAAGTTGCGGCAGGAGCAGTTGCTGTGGCAATTGCACCAAGGATTATAAGCTGTGGAAGTGAAAGCTTATCGGGCATAATAAGGTGAACTATGTAAAGAGCTACATCAACAAATAATGTAGCAACAAGAGCCTGAAAAATGCCTATGCCAAAAGCTTGTTTGCCAATTTTTTTAAGGTCGTCAACCACAAATTCGCTACCTATTGAAAATGCTATAAAAGCAAGAGCAACCTCTGAAACCAATGATAGTGCATGAACAGCGTTTGCCGATGTGAAACCAAGCCCGCCGATATTAAGAGAACCCAAACAATATGGGCCAACAAGAACGCCCGCAATAAGATATGCTGTTACAGCAGGAAGCTTAAGAGGTTTAAAAAACCTTGTCATTATAAGCCCTGCCAAAAGAGCTATTGAAACAGATAATAAAATGTTCATTATAATCCTTCTTTCAATTGTATAAATAAATAATGTCATCCCCTGAAAACAGGGGATTAAAAAAAACCAAACGAACAGATTATATCACAAAGATATTATAAAATCAAGCTTTTTATTCCATAATATTACATTTTATAAATTTAAAAGTGTCATAAATTCATCGCCTGTTATGGTTTCTCTTTCTATGAGATATCTGGCAATGCTATTTAGCTTTTGAATATTATCTTTTAATATTTTTTCTGCATTTGAATAGGCAGTTGAAATTATAGATATAACTTCTTTATCTATAAGAGCTGCGGTTTCGTTTGAACATGCAAGGGTGGTATCTTCACCAAGATAAATATTATTAACTGTTTCAAAAGCTACCATACCGAATTCACTGCTCATTCCGTAGCGGGTAACCATTGCACGTGCAATTTTTGTTGCCTGCTCAATATCGTTTGAAGCACCTGTTGTAACCGAATTAAACATTATCTGTTCGGCTGCTCTTCCGGCGGTAAAGGTTGTGATTTTGCTGATGGCTTCTTCTTTTGTCATTAAAAACTTTTCGTCTTCATCGACCTGCATGGTGTAGCCAAGAGCACCGGAAGTTCTGGGAATAATTGTTATTTTGTGAACAGGTGCACTGTTTTTTTGAAGGGCGGCAACTAAGGCATGCCCTACTTCATGATAGGCAATTATTTCTTTTTCTTTTTGAGAAATTACTATGCCTTTTCTTTGGTAACCAGCAAGAATAACCTCAACACTTTCTTCCAGATCGCTCTGTTCAACCTCTACTCTGCCAAAACGAACAGCTCTAAGGGCCGCCTCGTTAATTATGTTGGCAAGCTCGGCACCTGATGCACCGCTTGTGGCATTTGCTATTGCTTTAAAGTTTACATCATCAGAAATATTAACCTTTTTTGCATGAACGCGAAGCACCGCTTCTCTGCCGCGAAGGTCGGGAAGCTCAACAGGGATTCGGCGGTCGAATCTGCCGGGTCGAAGGAGTGCTTTATCTAATGAATCAGGGCGGTTGGTTGCGGCTAAAATTACAACACCTTTTTTACCGTCGAACCCATCCATTTCAGCTAGAAGCTGATTTAAGGTCTGCTCTCTTTCGTCGTTTCCTCCTGAAATTCCACCATTATCTCTTTTTTTACCTACGGTATCTATTTCGTCTATAAACACAATACAAGGTGCTTTTTCGTTTGCCTGCTTAAATAAATCACGAACCTTTGCCGCACCCATACCAACAAACATTTCTACAAATTCCGAGCCTGAAATTGAGAAAAATGGAACATTAGCCTCACCTGCAACAGCCTGTGCAAGAAGGGTTTTACCCGTTCCCGGAGGGCCCACCAGAAGTGCCCCTTTTGGAAGTGTGGCACCAATAGCGGCATATTTTTTGGGATTATGAAGAAAATCTACAATTTCTTTAAGTGCTTCTTTTGCTTCTTCCTGACCTGCCACATCGGCAAAAGTTTTACCCGTTTGTGCCTTAACATACACCTTTGCATTTGCTTTGCCAAAAGACATGGCATTTCCGCCAAAACCGCCTTTTGCCATTTGCTTTGAGAGAAACTTCCAAAATATAACAAAAATTGCTATGGGGATTATATAGCTTATAAGCATTGAAACAAGGGGCGACATTTCCTGGGGTTTAACCTTTGTAAATTTAACCCCTGCTGACACAAGCTCTTTATGAAGCTCTGAATAATCTAAAACACCTGTTGAATAAACATCTTTTTGCTTTGAGCCAAAACCCGGAAGTAAAATGGTGCCCTGATTTTGAGTTTCTTTGTCTTCAAGGGTGTAGTAGATAGTGTCGTTTACCACTTCAACTTCTTCTATATTATCATTTTTTAATTCACTTAAAAAAACATCATAGCTAACCTGTTTTTCTCCCGTTTCAAAAACAAGCGGCAAAACAAAATAATTAAGAACAAAAATAATTGCAGCTGCAATTATAATATAGGAAATCATATTTCTTTTTTTACTCATAAATCTATTCCTTTCAAAAAGCAGAGGGATGCCCTAAATTTAAGACATCCCCCATTTGTTATTTAATTATTCTTCGTTTGTGCTATCTTCAATAAGAGCATCCTTTCTGGAAAGAATAAATCTACCCTGACGGTCAACTTCCATAAGTTTAACCTTGATTTCATCGCCTTCTGAAACAACATCTTCAACCTTATTAACTCTATGGTTTTCAAGCTTGGAAATGTGAACAAGACCTTCTCTGCCGGGAAGGAATTCAACAAAGGCACCGATTTCTATGATTTTAACAACCTTGCCTGTGTAGATTTTGCCAACCTCTGGCTCAGCAACAATGCCTTCTACGATTGAGAGTGCCTTTTTACCTGCTTCGGCATCGTTTGTGAGAATAAATACA
>JAGBXL010000228.1 GCA_017629325.1 Clostridia bacterium
AAGTTGTCAAGTGGACAAACGCGGTTTCTACAAATATCACGGCTATTCGACAATGGAGAAATCCAACAATAAACAGTTTATAAAGATTGAGCAATAATGTTATTATTTTTTCTTTTCAACTTTTCTTTTATTGCCATTTTCGTCCATTATATAAACATTACTCAAGGTGTTTTCCATACCCTGACGGAATTTTTTAATATATTCCTGTCTTAAGGCTGCCTGCTCTTTCTTTTCTTTTTCGTCAAGTCCTTCTTCTCTTGATTTTTTTGCAAGCTGGTTAATTCTTATTAAAAGTTTTTCCATTTTGTTATACCTCTTTTTATAAGTTATAGTTTAATTATACAACACAGATACAACAAATACAAGGATAATGAGCTATGTTTACACAAAAAAACCGCACATCCTTTTGGATATGCGGGTTTTTAATAGCTTTAAACTAAAATTATTTAAGTTCAACTTTAGCGCCGGCTTCTTCAAGAGCAGCTTTGAGGCTTTCAGCTTCTTCTTTGGAGCAAGCTTCTTTAACTGTTTTGGGAGCACCGTCAACAACGTCTTTAGCTTCTTTGAGGCCAAGACCTGTTAATTCTTTAACTACTTTAACAACTTTGAGTTTACCAGCACCAGCATCAACGAGTACAACGTCGAATTCAGTTTTTTCTTCTGCTGCAGCAGCACCAGCTACTGCACCTGCAACAGCTACGGGAGCAGCTGCGCTAACGCCGAATTCTTCTTCCATCATTTTAACTAATTCTGCAACTTCTAATAATTTTAATTCTTTGATATCAGCAATAATCTGTTCTAAGTTTGCCATTATAATTTACCTCCTGTTTTAAGTAAAAATTATTTTTGCGGAATATTCACCGCTTATTTTTTGTTTCGAAGATTATTCTTCAGTTTATTATTCTGCAGCGGGAGCTTCTGCTGCAGGTGCTTCTTCTGCTACGGGAGCAGCTTCAGCTTCGGGTGCAGCGTTTCCGATTTCGGAAGGCTCAACTCCGTTATCAACCAAAGCCTGAAGAGTTCTAACAAGCTTGGAGATAGGACTATTAAGACTACCCATGATTTTAGCAATAAGAACTTCTCTGGAAGGAGTATTTGCTAAAGTCTTGATTTCGTCTAAGGAAATAACTTTGCCGTCGAGGAAACCTGCTTTGATTTCGATAGCTTCAACATCTTTTGCAAAATCAGAAAGAACCTTTGCGGGAGCAATAGGGTCTGTGGAGCTGATTGCTAAAGCTGTGGGGCCATGGAGAGAAGGGTCAAGTTCCTGGAAACCAACTTCATTTGCAGCAAATCTTGTGAGAGTGTTTTTAACAACTTTATATTCAACACCTGCTTCTCTTAATTTGTTACGAAGCTGTGTATCCTGTTCAACTGTTATACCTCTGTAATCAACAAGAACACCTGCCTGAGCTGATTTTAAAAGTTCAACTAAATCGGCAACAACTTTTTTATTCTGTTCTAACACACTTGCGCTGGGCATGAAATTCACCTCCTGAATTTAGATTGATGAAATATATTATTCGTGCCCGAAATATCACAAAAATAAGGCTTCCCGCTTTTAAAGCGAGAAGCCATAATAATACACATTATAAGTATTAAAATGATTCCTCGGCAGGATTTACATTAAAAAACCACCTGCTGTCTGCGGACACTCTAGATAATATATCATAAAAAAACTTAATTGTCAATACCTTTTTATTAGTCAGTAAGTTTAACGGGGTTAAGTTTAACACCGGGGCCCATTGTTGATGCAACGGAAACGGATCTTAAATACTGACCTTTAGCAGCTGCAGGTTTTGCTTTGATGATTGCAGCCATAAGAGTTGAAAAGTTCTGCATAAGCTTTTCTGTTCCGAAAGAAACTTTGCCGATTGGGCAGTGAATGATGTTTGTTTTATCAAGACGGTATTCAATTTTACCAGCTTTGATTTCGGCAACTGCTTTTGCAACATCGGGAGATACGGTGCCTGCTTTGGGGTTAGGCATTAAGCCTTTAGGTCCAAGGATACGACCGATTCTACCAACAACACCCATCATATCGGGAGTTGCAACAACAACATCGAAGTCAAACCAGTTTTCGCTCTGGATTTTCTGAGCGAGTTCTTCGCCGCCTGCATATTCTGCACCTGCATCGAGAGCTGCCTGAACGTTATCTCCTTTAGCAAAAACGAGAACTCTGATTTTTTTACCTGTTCCGTTAGGGAGAACAACAGCACCTCTAACCTGCTGGTCTGCGTGTCTTGAATCTACACCGAGTTTGATGTGAGCTTCAACTGTTTCATCAAATTTAGCCTTTGAAGTTTTAATTACAAGATCAAAAGCTTCTGCAGAATCATATAATTTGGTTCTGTCAATTAATTTTGCACTTTCAATGTAATTTTTACCTTTTTGCATTTTACTTCCTCCTTCTGTGGTCAATCGAAGTTCAAGTTATAATAAGAATTTTGAACCTCTCCCACTAACTTGCACGGAATTAGTCTTCAACAACGATTCCCATGCTTCTTGCTGTACCGGCGATCATGCTCATAGCAGCTTCAACGCTTGCGGCATTTAAGTCGGGCATTTTCTGCTCAGCGATTGCTTTGAGAGCATCTTTGCTGATTTTAGCAACTTTGTCTTTGTTTGGTACACCTGAACCGCTGTCGATTTTGCAAGCCTTCTTTAAAAGTACTGCTGCAGGTGGAGTTTTTGTAATGAATGTGAATGATCTGTCTTGATATACTGTGATTACAACAGGGATAACAAGACCTGCGTCTTTTGCAGTTTTTTCATTGAATTCTTTACAAAACTGCATGATATTAACACCATGCTGACCAAGTGCAGGACCTACCGGTGGAGCCGGATTGGCCTTACCTGCTTCAATCTGAAGCTTAATGAAACCTGTTACTTTCTGTGCCATGGATAAGCACCTCCTTAAAACAAATGTGGTAAAGCGGAATGTTTATATTTCCTCCCACTTTAAATAATATCGGCTTTTATAGCCGCTATTAACGAGTAAAAAATTTTTTGAAAGCTTATATAGCTTCCGCCTGATTGATATCGAGTTCGAGAGATGTTTTTCTGCCAAACATTTCTACTAAAACTGTTACCCTGCGTGCAGACATATCGATGGACTCAACCACACCTGTCTGGCTAACAAAGGCACCTTCGGTGATTTTAACAGTGTCGCCAACATTAAACTGGGCAACAATCTCTCTAACATCTACACCAAGAGCTTCAACCTCTTCCTCGGAAAGAGGAACGGGTTTTGATCCGGGACCAACAAATCCCGTAACACCTGTTGTGTTTCTAATAATATACCAGGTATCGTCTGTCATTACCATTTTAATAAGTACATAACCGGGGAAAATCTTACGGGTAACGATTTTCTTTTCTTCACCCTTTGCTTCAACAACATCTTCGGTTGGAACCCTGATGTCGATGATAAGATCTTCGAGGCTTCTGTTTTCGATTATTTTTTCAAGATTAGTTTTAACCTTGTTTTCATAACCGGAATAGGTATGAACAACATACCATTTGGCATTTTTAGATGATTTATTTGAGCTAGTCATCTTTGGGCCTCCTTTTTGTTATTTCACTAAACTATTATTTAATGAGTTTGGAAATACCAAAACCGAATGCTAAATCGAGAACCCAAATTACGATTCCGATGATGATAACTGCTGCAATAACTATAAGAGAGTTTTTAATAACCTGTTTTTTAGAAGGCCATACAACCTTTTTTAATTCAGATTTTAACTCTTTGAAAAATCTTACGATTTTATTGCCTGATTTCTTTTTTGATGCTGTAGCTTCTGCCATAGCGTTCACCTCCGCAATAGAGCTTTTTAAGCTTTAAATAAAATTATTTTGTTTCTTTATGCAATGTGTGCTCTCTGCAGAAACGGCAATACTTTTTCATTTCGAGTCTGTCGGGATCATTCTTTTTGTTTTTAAGAGTGTTGTAGTTTCTCTGTTTGCACTGACTGCATGCTAATGTAATTTTTGTTCTCATAATCTTAGCCTCCTTAAATCTAACAATGCTTTTTTTGAAAAGTTTTATTGTATGTTTAAATAAATTTACGCACAAAAAAAAAGAGCTTTTCATCAGCCCTAATAGAATAACACAACAAATGCAAATTGTCAATACAATTTTTAAAAATAAAATCATCTTTTTTCATTATTATATATAATATACTATATCACAGTTAAAAATACAACATCTTTAATTAATTTTGTTATAATCATGTGAAATTTGCGGACCGTCGGGGACGCTGGTCCCTACAAAGTATGAATATAAAAGGGACGATGTAAGCATCGTCCCCACAATAATATTAGCAGCAATTATTGTTGTTATCGCCAAAGAGCCATATAATAACAATTATTGCTATTATTATCCATATTATATTTCCATTTCCTAAAAAATTAGAATTTTGATTGCAATAGTTATTATTACAACAGTCAGCCATTAAAAATGCCTCCTTTTATATCAGCAGCCACAGCCATTGTCGCAGCCGCTTCCGTTATCATCTTTTATAAAAAGAAGTATTACAAGAATAATAAACCAAAGAACAGTGCTGCTGCCCTGATTACTTGAGCCGTTTCCAAAAAGATTAAACATATATCTTATTTCCTTTCTTTAAAATTTTAAAATCAAAATTAGTTGCAACCGCAACCGCTGTTGGTTTCACCGCAGCATCCAAATAATAAAAGGAAAACAAGAATGAAAAAGAGGATACCGTCGTTACCGCCGAATGCACCGTTAGTGCAGCATCCGTTACCAAGCATTTATAACACCTCCAGATTTTGAATTCACTTTATACTATGTTTTTTTATTTTATTTGGTTACAAGTTTTTTGCGTGTTTTAATATTGACTAATTTTAAAAGCTAGTATATAATGTCAAAGACTTTGGTTTTTGGAGGCAGGTTAAATTGCACGATAACGATAAAGTAAACTATGGAAAGCTTATTAAAAAATTAAGAACTAAAAATTGTATGACACAAACAGAACTGGGTGAACTTATTGGTCTTGGTAAAACAGCTATATCAAACTACGAAACAGGATATGTTGTTCCCTCTTTATCTGTTATGGAAAAACTATCTGAAGCTTTGGGGCTGACTCTTTTAGAATTTCTTATGTATGACAAAGAAGCCAAAGAAAAGCTTGAAGGTTTTTCTATGCCAAGATACCGTCAGAATGTGTCGGAACTTGTAATACCATATATAAAGGAAGAAAATGTAAATAGAGATACAATTGATTCGGCTGAATATGCAGATTCAACACTCATTTTTCCTGCATTTATGCTTGAAAGCAGCGAGGGGTATTTTTGTGTTAAAATGAATGATAATTCAATGACGGCAGACGGCATTTCAAAAAACGACTACCTTATTATTAAAATTGCCCAGGCAGTAAATGAAAGACAGATTGCTATTGTTTTAGACAGTCAAAATAGCACATATTTAATAAGAAGATACATAAGAGAAGGTCATATTGCCTCTCTCATACCCTCATCTAATTCAGGAGAATATCCGGTACTCAGGATTGACGAAAGAGACAGCAAGTTTGTTATTAAAGGGTATGTGGAAAAGGTTATTTCAAATACTCACTTTTAATTGTTAAGAAATTTAGTAACAAATTTTAACAAATTTTATGTTATTTTAAGGATTTTGCAGTGTATTTCATAAACTTTTATCTGGTTTACGGAATACACTGCAATTTTTTGTGTATTTTATATAAAATGTATGTTTGTGTTTTGTGCATCTGTATTATACTTGTTACCTAATTGTTAAAAAAGTTTGACAAAAATTAATTTTTGGGGTATAATGGGTAACAGTTAGAGAATCGGTTTAGCCATGGGCTATACAAACCGAAGATAATAACGGAGGAAATATAATGCGTAAATTAGTTAAGACACTTGTGCTTTGCGGCCTCTTTCTTATGGCATTAACCATCTGTGCAAGTGCAGACGAAATTGCTTATACCACAGCAGATGTTTTAAATGTTAGATCAATGCCAAGCACTTCGGCAGAGATTGTTGGTCAGTATCCTTATGGTACACAACTTAGTGTTACAGATTCTACTGATCTATGGTATCAGATAAGATTTAATTCCGGTTTTGCTTATGTTCACAGTGATTATGTTAAATTTTCACCCGTTGCAACTCCCGACCAGCTTGCTCTTGGTGAAAGAGTTGTTGAAAAAGCAAAGCAGTATATTGGAACACCCTATGTTTACGGCGGCTCTTCCCCATCGGGTTTTGACTGCTCAGGATTTGTGAAATACATATATTCACATTTTGGCGTTAACCTTGACAGAGTTGCTGCAGCACAGAGCCGCAACGGTTATGCTGTTTCGGCAGATAATATGATGCCGGGCGACATTATTTGTTTTGCAGGTTATGGCGGATACGGATATGTAAACCATGTTGGAATTTATGTTGGAAATGGTCAGTTTATCCACTCACCAAGAACAGGTTATACCGTGTGTATTGAAACACTTGCTCTTTCAAGCTACGGCAATAGAATAGCGGGAGTAAGAAGAATCTTTTAGAATTTAATAAGCAATAATTAAAAACCTATCGTTATGATAGGTTTTTTGTTTTACAAGACAAGAGTAATTTTTGCTTTTTTTTATATATTAAAACATCTTTGTTGTAGTATTTTTAACAAAAAAGAAAATTACTGTTGACTTGCAAGGATATTTTTATTATACTATTTAGTAATACAATAGACTAGCTATATGAAAGGGGATTTTTATGACAGACAAATTTGCTTATGAAGGACTCACCTTTGATGATGTTCTTCTCATTCCTCAGAAATCAGATATAACACCTGACCAGGTTAACCTTGAAACAAACCTCACCAAGAAGATAAAGCTTAAGATTCCCATGATGAGTGCTGCGATGGACACAGTTACCGAATCTGCCCTTGCTATTGCGATTGCAAGAGAAGGCGGCATTGGTATTATTCATAAAAATATGACTATTGAACAGCAGGCAACAGAAGTTGATAAGGTTAAACGTTCGGAAAACGGCGTTATTATTGATCCTTTTTCTCTTTCTCCCAATAACACTCTGCAGGATGCAGACAATTTAATGGGAAAATATAAAATTTCCGGTGTGCCCGTTACAGAAAATGGCAAGCTCGTTGGTATTATTACAAACAGAGACTTAAGATTTGAAACAGATTTTTCAAAGCCTATACACATGTCGATGACAAGAGAAAATCTTGTTACAGCTCCCGAAGGCACAACTCTTGACGAAGCACAGGAAATACTCAGAAAACACAAAATAGAAAAGCTCCCCATTGTTGATAAAAACGGTGCATTAAAAGGGCTTATAACTATTAAAGATATTGAAAAATCAGTTAAATATCCTAATGCTGCAAAAGATGCTAACGGCAGACTTTTAGCAGGTGCTGCAATTGGTATTACTGCAGACGTTTTAGACAGAGTTAAAGCTTTAGTTGAAGCAAATGTTGATGTTCTTGTTCTCGACTCTGCTCATGGTCATTCACAGAACATTTTAAACTGTGTTAAGCTTATTAAAGAAGCTTACCCCGATGTTCAGCTTATTGCAGGTAACATAGCAACAAGCGAAGCTGCTGAGGAACTCATTAAAGCAGGCGTTGATGCTGTTAAGGTTGGTATTGGCCCCGGTTCTATTTGCACAACAAGAGTTGTTGCAGGTGTGGGTGTGCCACAGGTTACAGCAATTTATAACGTTGCTCAGCTTGCTAAAAAATATGGTATCCCTGTTATTGCAGACGGCGGTGTTAAATACAGCGGCGATTTAGCTAAAGCAATTAGTGCAGGTGTCGATGTTATTATGATGGGTTCACTCTTTGCAGGCTGCGAAGAAAGTCCCGGTGAATCTGAAATTTACGAAGGCAGAAGATTTAAGGTATATAGAGGTATGGGTTCTATTGCTGCTATGGAAAAAGGCAGTAAAGACCGTTACTTCCAGACAGGAACTAAAAAACTTGTTCCCGAAGGTGTTGAAGGCAGAGTTCCTTATAAAGGAGTTTTGGCAGACACAATTTATCAGCTTATTGGCGGTCTTCGTTCTTCAATGGGTTATTGCGGAACACCAACTATACCCGAACTTAAAGAAAGAGGCAAATTTGTTAGAATTACAAATGCAGGTCTTATAGAAAGCCATCCCCATGATATTTCTATAACAAAGGAAGCACCAAACTATTCAAAAAGTTTCTAATAATTTCAGGCTGTAAAATTTGCCCAGAACGCAAAAGACAATTAATTATAAAAATCTATCAGACATGTCATTATATGTGATGTGTCTGATTTTTTGATTTTTAACAGTATTGATTTTTTGATTGTTTTTTGATATAATATAATAGAAGTTTAAATATGAAAGGAGCAAGTATATATGTCTAATTCTATTTATACCATAGACAAAATCAAAGATATTGTAAAGCCTATTGCAGATAAATATAATGTACAATCAATATACTTGTTTGGTTCATACGCCCGCGGAGATGCAAATGAAAACAGTGATTTGGATTTTTTGGTTTTTGGCGGGGATAAATTTAAATTAACAAATATTTTTGCTCTTGCTGAAGATTTAAGAATTGCATTTCAAAGACAGGTCGATGTGTTTGAAATTAGTGAGATAAATACCAACAGTGCTTTTTATTCAACTATTATGAATGAGAGGTTAAATGTGGCATGAAATACTCCGATAAACAACGAATTCAAAAAATATGCGAATATACCGAAAAACTTTTAACTCATATCAATAGAAATGGTATATCAAAAGAGAAACTAATTAATGATTATGCTATGCAGTGGTTAGTTACCACACCGCTATATAATATCGGTGAGCAAGTTTATGCTCTATCCGGCGAATATAAAGCTGCAAATAGTGAAATACCATGGTCTATGATATCAGGACTCAGACACAGATTAGTTCACAATTATGACGGCACTAACTGGAATATAATTGCCGATGTTGTTTTTGAGGAACTGCCAATACTTTTAGAGCAATTAAAAAAGCTTATTTAAATTAGAATATTTAATTTTTAGAATCAGACATGTCATTATATGATGTGTTTAAATTAAAAGATTACATTGACAAAATAACAGCTAAGACTGTTCATAATATGAACAAAAATATGAGAGTGTTTGAATTAAACGAAGAAGAGATTAATATATTCTCAAAAAATTATAACAAATAAGAAGCAAATGGCACATAAAAAGAAACCTATCAGCTGCTGATAGGTTTCTTTCGTTTAATCATTATTCACTTATTCTTGGGATTTACTATATCTCTCCAATCCATATCGCCTCTATCAAGACCATGAATAAGAACCTCTGCTGTTGCAATATTTGTGGCAATAGGAACATTGTGAATATCACAAAGCTTTATTATGGGAGCAACATCGGGCTCACCCATATTTTCACTTAAAGGATCTCTGAAAAAGAGAACAAGGTCAATTTCATTATAGGCAATGCGTGCGCCAATCTGCTGATCGCCGCCCTGAGTGCCCGATAAAAATCTATGAACATCCATTCCTGTTGCATCAGTAATAAGACCGCCGGTTGTGCCTGTTGCAACAAGGTTATGCTTTGATAAAATGCCCTTGTAGGCAATACAGAACTGAACCATGAGTTCTTTCTTTTTGTCGTGGGCTATAAGTGCAATATTCATTGATTTATGACCTCCTTAAAAGCTAATACTATATAGAATATTTTAAAACAAATTTATTTTTATTAAAAAATCCGCCGTTTCCTGTTTCATAATCGGGCACAGCTTGTCCAACAAGCCTTTTTGATATATTTTCATAGGCTCTGCCTGAATAGGTGTTGTATTTATATATAGGCAGCCCGTTTTCTATTGAATATGAAAAATGTTCATCAAAAGGAATAATTCCTATAAGAGAAGCTCCCATTTCATCGGCTATATCTTCGGCATAAGGGCTACCCTCTTTAGCGTCTATAACAACCTTATTTAAAACTCCGAATATCTTAGCTTTTGATGTTTCTTTTATAGAGTTTACAACAAAAGAAGAGTTTCTTAAAGAAATAAAGGAATCGTCTGTTAAAACAAGGAATGTGTCGCAAGCTATTTTAAAGGCTTCAAAAACTCTTTCGTTTAATGGCGAAACATCTGACACAATAAAATCGTATTCACTTGATAGCTCGGCTTTAAGACTAATAAGAGCCTTAGTTATATCACCCTCGGGCGATTTTATGCCGCCTGTTATAAAATGGGGTATTTTGCTTTTCTCGGGCTTCGTTATGATATCACATAAATCGGCATTATTATTGCAATAATCAGAAAAAGAAGAAAAAGTTTCGGGCCTTACTCCCAAAATAGCATCATGAGAGCGTATGCCAAATTCACACTCTATAAGAAGAACTTTCTTACCCATAGCCGAAAGAGCCAGGGCAATATTGCAGGCGGATGAGGATTTCCCCATTCCACCGCTACCTGATGTTATTCCTATAAAACTTACCATTATAAACTTCTCCTTCATAATCTTACCATATTGGACTTTATTTGTCTATATTTTTAACATAATTTTAACATAAAAAATTTTTATGAGTGTTATTTGAGTTTATCTTAAAAGAGTGTTGGGTTTAGCGTGGTTATCTTCTGCTTTTTTTGAATTAAGCTTAAAATATTCGCTGTATATAGCCTTTGCAATAGGTGCAGTTGAGCTACCTGAGCCTGCATTTTCAATAACAATTGAAATTGCAATCTGTGGGTTTTTATAGGGTGCATAAGAAACGAACACACCGTTTGCACTTCCGCCGTTTACCTGTGAAGAGCCTGTTTTGGAGCAGGTTTCGATTGGGAAATCGGCAAATATGCTGCCAGCAGTGCCATCATAGCTAACAAGACGCATACCCTTTGTAACGGCTTGGTAGGTTTTATCACTCATTTGAATTTTGCCCGTTTGCTGCGGTTTTATTTCTTCTATAACCTCACCTGTTTTTTGATTTTGAACAGATTTTAAAAGGTGGGTTTTATAAATATTTCCGCCGTTTGCTATGGTGGAGGTATAGTTTGCAAGCTGAATGGGGGTAAAAAGATTATATGACTGACCGATAGCCATTTGAAGAGTATCGCCGGGATACCACATCTCCCCTACTACTTTTTCTTTGTATTCCTCGCTTGCAAGAACGCCTGTTGATTCACCGTCTATTTCTATTCCTGTTTTTTTGCCAAGACGCATTTTTTCGGCGTATTCTACAATGCGATCGGCTCCAAGGCGTTTGCCAACCTCATAGTAATAATAGTTACATGAATTTTTAAGGGCATTTGCAGCATCTACCATACCATGAGTATCGCCCGTTTCGGAATATATCCAGCAGTTAAACACTCTGTCGTAGTATTCATATTTACCTTTATCTTCTATTAAAGTGTTTGCATCTATAACGCCATCTTCTAATGCTGCAATGGTTGTGAGCATTTTAAACACGGAGCCAGGGGGATATATACCGCTTATAGCTCGGTTTAGA
>JAGBXL010000028.1 GCA_017629325.1 Clostridia bacterium
ATCTGGGTGGTCTTCATAAGTTTATGAATTGGGACAGACCAATACTCACCGATAGCGGCGGATTTCAGGTTTTCTCACTTGCAGGTCTTCGCAAAATAAAAGAAGAGGGCGTGTATTTTAATTCTCATATAGACGGCAAAAAAATATTTATGGGCCCTGAAGAAAGTATGCAGATTCAATCAAATCTTGCCTCCACAATAGCAATGGCATTTGATGAATGTGTGGCTCTTCCTGCCGAATATTCCTATGCCAAAGCTTCTCACGAACGCACAATCCGCTGGCTCCAGCGCTGCAAAAAAGAAATGGAAAGACTAAATTCTCTTCCCGATACCATAAATAAAAAGCAAATGCTCTTTGGCATAAATCAGGGTGCAACCTTTGACGATTTAAGAATAGAAAATATGAAACAAATAGCCGAGATGGATTTAGATGGATATGCCGTAGGCGGACTTGCCGTAGGCGAAACTACCGAGGAAATGTATCATATCTTAGATGTAACTCTTCCCTTTGCTCCCGAAAATAAACCCCGCTATTTAATGGGGGTTGGAACGCCTATAAATATTCTTGAAGCTGTTGATAGGGGAATAGACTTTTTCGACTGTGTAATGCCCAGCCGTAATGCAAGGCACTGCAATCTTTTTACAAGCGAAGGTGTTATGAATTTAAAAAATGAGAAGTTTGAAAAGGATTTAAGACCAATAGACGAAAACTGCTCGTGTCCTGCTTGCCGTGATTATTCAAGAGCCTATATCCGCCATCTTTTTAAGGCAAAAGAAATGCTTGCAATGCGTCTTTGCGTTCTCCATAACCTTCATTTCTATAATAAGCTTATGGAAGATATAAGATGTGCCATAGAAGAAGGAAACTACAAAGAATTCAAAGCAAAGAGAATAGAGAAATATTCACAGAGAGTGTAAAATATTCCTTTTAAACTATTGATTTTTCTTGAGTGATAGTGTATAATATTTTATTATCTTATAGTAACTTCAGGAGGTACTACTATGAACTTATTCGATTTAACTGCTTATGCAGCTCCCGCTGCAGCAGGAACAACCGCAGGTGCAGGCGGTATGGTCTCTGCATTTTTACCCTTTATTCTTATCATTGCTGTTATGTATTTCTTAATGATAAGACCACAAAAGAAAAAGGAAAAATTAAAACAGGAAATGCTTTCTCAGCTTATTGTTGGCGATAAAATCTTAACCATCGGCGGTATTCATGGTAAAATCGTTTCTGTTAAAGATGATGTTCTCGTTATTGAAACAGGCGAAGCAGCTAACGATAAAAAATCATATATAAAAATCACACGCTGGGCTGTAAGCGAAGTTACAAAACCTGGTGAAGAACCCAAAGAAAAAAAAGAAGAAGCAACCGAAATTGAAAAATTAAACGATAACGAATAATACCTTAAGACGTCTTAAGTAATAAAACATGAATCCCCCGAATATTATATACCAAAATATTCATATTCGGAGGGATTTATTGTGTCAGATGTTATTTCTGCAACTGCCGGCTCGGGTGCCGGAACAATTCGTATCTTATTAAAATCGGTAAAATTTATCATACTTTCCTACATAATCTCGCTTATTCTTTTGCTTGTTTTGGCTTTCGTTATTGTATATACCGATATTTCCGAAACAATATCAGGTCCCGCGGTTAATATCATAACTCTTTCAGGAGCATTTATCTCATCACTTTTAACTGCAAAAAATCTTACCTCAAGAGGATGGCTTTTCGGCTTTGTAACAGGCACTTTCAATATTGCATTTCTTTTTGTTGCAGGAACATTATTCACATCGTCTGCTTTCTTCACAGTTCCCAGAATAATGTTTATGCTATACGGTGGAATGTGCGGTGCAATAGGTGGTATAATAGGGGTTAATGTAGGAAAAAATTAGTTTGTATATACTTTTTACATAAAATATTTCAAGGAGGATTACCAATGAAAGCAAAAAGTATAATTAAATTTGCATCAATTTGCGTTATAATTGCAATACTTGCCTATGTAGCCGCATTTGGTGTTTCATTCATGGGTAAAACCATAACCGCTTCCTTCGATGAGGATTTTGGTATAAAAAAAGGTTTCGACTTAGCAGGCGGCTCTGTAATTGTTTTTGAGCCCGATGTAAAAGATATGTCAACCGTAACAGGTGAAGATATTTCTGCAGCTTTAGCAGCTCTTCGTCTTCGTCTTGATAGCAATGGACTTAATGAAGCAACTGTTTCCCAGCAGGTTACAGATGATATTAAAAGACTCCGTGTAGAAATTCCTGCAGTTACCGACCCAAATGAAGCCATTTCATATCTTGGAGCAATGGCAAGTCTTTCTTTTAGAGACTATCAGGGAAATGAAATTGTTAATGGAACACACGTTGTAAATGCTCAGGGCGTTTATGACCAGCAGACAAATAAGCCTGTTGTTCAGCTTGAATTTTCAAACGAGGGTCAAAAGCTTTTTGCGGAGGCAACTGCCCGTATAAAAGGTCTTACCGATGGTAATAACTACATTGCAATTTATGTTGACGGTGTAGAAATTTCAAGACCTTCTGTTGATGTTGTAATAAATCAGAACACCTGTATCATTCAGGGTGATTTCACAACCGAATCTGTAAATCAGCTTGCAAATCAGATTAAATCAGGCACACTTCCCTTTGCTTTAACACCCATAAGCCAGAATAGTGTTGGAGCACAGCTTGGCGATGATGCTTTAAATAAGAGCCTTATTGCTGGCGGAATAGGTCTTCTTTTAGTTATGATATATATGATAGTTTTATATCGTCTTTGCGGTGTTGTGGCAAGCATTGCTCTTGTTGGCTATGTAGCTATTGTTGCTCTTATCCTCCATGGCTTTGATATTCAGCTCACCCTTCCCGGTATTGCAGGTATCATTTTAACAATCGGTACTGCAGTAGATGCCAATGTAATTATTTTTGAAAGAGTAAAAGAAGAAGTTAAATCAGGAAAAACTCTCCGTGCGTCAGTAGATGCGGGATTCAAACGTGCATTCGGTGCAATTCTTGATTCCAACGTAACAACTGTAATTGCAGCTGTTGTTCTCTGGATTTTTGGTACAGGCACCATAATCGGCTTTGCAAAAACTCTTCTTATAGGTACACTTGTTAGTATGTTCACAGCAATTTTTGTAACAAGAATTCTTCTCCGTCAGCTCTGTGTTTTCGGCAGCAAGAATCCTAAGTTCTACATTGCGTAAGAGGAGGACGGAAGAATATGTTTAACATTATTGAAAAAAGAAAAATTCTGTTTTTAATTCCCTGCGTAATTGTTCTTGCAGGAATAATCACTTTAATTGTTTTTGGCGGTTTAAACACCGATATCGATTTCACAGGTGGCACAGCAATGGAAATCGAACTGGGCAAAGAATTTAACGAAAATCAAATTCGTGATGCAATCGGCTCTGTAAAAGATGTTAAAATATCAAGCGTTCAGAGTTCGGGTAGCGATAAAGCTATTGTAAAAACAGCTGAGCTTCCCCACGAAACACTCGTAAAAGTTCAGGATGCAGTAAAGAAAAGCTTTCCTGAATCAAATATAATTTCTGTTGACTCGGTTAGTGCAACAATGGGTCGCGAAATGTGGTGGAGTGCAGCAAAAGCAATTGGCTTGGCAGTTGTTTTAATGCTTGCATATATCTGGTTTAGATTTGAACTCTATTCAGGTCTTGCAGCAGTTATTGCTCTTTGCCACGATGTTCTTGTTATCATTTCAATTTATGCAATCTTCAGATTCCCTGTTAATTCAACCTTTATAGCTGCAGTTCTCACAATTCTTGGTTACTCAATCAACGCAACTATCGTTGTTTTCGACAGAGTAAGAGAAAATATGAAGCTCAACAGAAAAGCAAGTTTTGATGAAGTTGTAAATGCAAGTATCTGGCAGACACTTGCCCGTTCAATAAACACAAGTGTAACAACTCTTTTAACTCTTATCTGTCTTTATATTCTTGGGGTAACATCAATCAAACAGTTTGCACTTCCTCTTGTTATAGGTGTTGTCTCAGGCACATTCTCATCTGTATTTATTGCAGGTCCTGTTTGGGCACTTTTAAAAGGAAACAAAAAATAATAAATGTAAAAAAAAAGAGTGTAAAAATTCTTAACAAATTTTACACTCTTTTTTTTATACACAAAAATGCTGCTTTTAACATATTATGCTAATGGGCTAGCTATCTACTATTCCCAAATCATATTATTGGAGGAGTATTTATGAGCGATAGGGGAAACTGCTGCAACGCAAATAATAGCGTTGGCGGTGCTACCGAAAATGTTTGTATAAACACAAAAAAAATCTATGATTCTTGCAGAGATAAAGAGTGCATAGAAAACTTAAGAGTATACCTCACCGAGAGCGGTCAGTGTCTTCTCGACAGGGCAACAAATGTAAGGGTCAGATCGGCAGAAATTGTATGGGTTGATTCCGATGTTGAGCCGGTAGCATTTAACAGAGGCTACTATTCAATAGACCTTAGATTTTATTTCAAAGTAACAGTTGATATTTACACAGGTCTTAGCCGTCCTACAACAGTTGAGGGTATTGCTGTGTATGATAAAAAGGTTATTTTATTTGGCTCCGAAGGTAACGCAAAAACATTCACATCAAAATATGGCCGTGGCTGCTGCGATGTTAGTTATTGGCAGAAAAACAATCTTCCTGTGGCACAAATTGAAGTTATAGACCCCATAGTTCTTGCCTCAAGAGTTGTTGAAAATAATGACGATTGCAATTGTTGCTGCGGTGAAACTGATGTTGCTTCCGTTCCTGAAGATATATGCCGCGTTTTTGATGATACTCTTGTAGATTCAACCGACGGCAGAAGACTTTTAATAACAATCGGGTTATTTACCATTGTTCGTCTTGAAAGAAAAACAGAGCTTATTGTTCCTGTTGTTGATTATTGCATACCAAATAACGAATGTATTTCTTCAACCGACAATAGCCCCTGCGACTTTTTCGACAGACTTCGTTTCCCGGTAGATGAATTCTTTCCGCCCGAAAAAGATAATTTTGAAAGCCTTGATTCATCAAATGACAATTGCTGCTGCAATTAAATAAAAAACACTCCAAATCAGTTTAACTGGTTTGGAGTGTTCTATTATATATTTGATCTTTCTTCACTTTCCAGAAAATATGTTGCTTCCATATCTGCGGTAGAGAGAGCAAATGCTAAAGGGAACATCTCAAATGCAGCACCCACATTACCTTTGTCTTCGTTTCCTGAAAAACCCATGTGATACCTAATAGCAAAAGCTTCTTCTCTTGTTAGCTTCATATATCCCGATATAATATAAACAGATTTCTCACCGTGTCCGTAGGGCAGACGGTCGTCATAAGAATATGTAGGAACCTGATGCCATACCCCTGATGAGTCTTTAACATTCCTTGTTGACGGAACATACATATTTACTTTGCATAAATCATGCAGTAGTGCAACAATAGCAATTGATTCATCACTTGCACTAAGTCCGTAAGTGTTTTTGACTCTGTCTCTTTCCATGTAGCTTTTCAGTGAATCGTAAACATTTAAACTGTGATCGCATAACCCTCCTGCATAGCTTGAATGAAATCTTGCACTGGCAGGTGCTGTAAAAAAATCACAACTGTCGCAAAGGTATGCTAAAAGTTTGTCTGCACCTTCCCGCTTTATGTTTTGTTTGTATATTTCAATAAATCTTTCTTTGTTCATTTTGTATCACCCTCAAAAATAAATTTTAATATGTATTTATTTTAACACAATGTTGAAAAAAAGCAAGAAATATGTTATAATGAGTTTGCAAAGCAAACTCATTGAATTGCCTTCAGCGTGAATTGAAATCAAAGATTTCATGAATTGAGCCTTGTGGCTCATAAATTGCACTTCGTGCATTAAAAGGCAGTTCAATTCATGGAGCGAAGCGAGAAATCATGGATGTAATCCAATTCATGACAATGGTGTTGTCAATTCATTAAAAACAAGCTGCATCTTTCCTGTTATCTAATTATAGAATATACAAAGGTGAAATAAAATGTTTGAATTTATTCTTGAAACCGAACTTGCAATATTAAATTATATACAGACAATTCGATGTGTTTTTTTTGATTTGGCCTTTGTCTTTATCACTCATTTGGGTGATAAGGGTATGTTGTGGATTATAATAGGGCTAAGCTTGTGTTTTACTAAGAAATACAAAAGAGCAGGATATTGTGTACTCCTTGCTCTTTTAATAAATTTAGTTATTTGTAATATCACATTAAAGCCTCTTGTTGCCCGCACACGACCTTATGAATACATTGAAGGAATAAAACTTCTTATAAATAAGCCAAAGGATTTTTCGTTTCCGTCAGGTCATAGCTCAGCATCGTTTGCGGCAGCTTTTTCTGTGTGGCTTTATAATAAAAAATGGGGAAGAGTGAGCCTTGTTGTTGCATCGCTTATTGCTTTTTCCAGGCTTTATCTTCATGTTCATTTTCTAACTGATGTAATGTTTGGCATACTTATTGGTGTTTTTGCTTCGTTTGTTGCAAGGCTTTTAATAACTAAAATTAAATTATTTTAATTTTAGTTTGCATTCCGATGGCGTTTTGCCTGTATAGAGTTTAAATGTTTTGTTAAAATATGAAGCATCATAAAAACCTGTAATTTCCATTGCCTCTGCAACAGAACAGTTAGTTTGTACAAGCATTTCATAAGCGCGGTTTATTCGCAGTTTATTTCTGTATTTTAGAGGCGACGTTCCGGTTTCTTCTTTAAAACATCTTCTGAACATACATTCGCCAAGATTGCACATTTTTGCCAATTCACCAACATTTATTTCGTTTAAATAATTTATATCAATGTATTTAATAGCTTTTCCTATCTTTGAATTGCCATATTCACTCTCAAGTGCGCATATTGTATAAATGAGCTTATAAAGAATATATTTGCACTTTAAAAGATAGGCATAGTCAGCACGGTTAAAGGCAACATAACATTTTGTAAAAAGTCCTTCCATAATTCCGCTATTGCAGCTTGCAAATTTATGAATTTCTGAACACATCGTTATTTGATATCCTGCAGGGTCTGTCATTAAATAGTTAATTGAAAATATTTCGCCCTTTTCTTCGCCTATCCATTCCGACTTATATGCTATATTATATGGTATGTAAACACTATCACCCTTTTGTGCAACAATGGGTTTGTTATTATACATATCAAACCTCATTTTCCCTGCAGCAACATAAATAAGCCTGTCGTTTTTATGTTCTGTTGCATATCTCGTGTATGTATGCGGAGGATCAATATATCTGTGTGCTACAGAAATCGATTCTATCTGAAAATTTCCGCTGCTTATATCCGTGTTAGTAAAAAAATGGTCCTTTTTCATAAATTGCATAGTATCACCTCATAAAAATATCACTAATAATATCGTATTATACCACAACAATATCATTTTGTCTATGGATTTTTGTAGAATATTTATATATAATAAAAAAGTATTCGATGCAGACATTTGTGCTATTTTGTGCATAGGTGTTGACAATTGTAATATGTTTTCTTTTTTTGACACATATTATTTTATTACTATTTGGAGGGTTGTTCAATGAACGAAATCAGTATTGGGTCACCAAAAAAGAAGGCAAGCCTTGGAACACGCATCAAAGATGAGCTCAGACGCAACTATATGCTCTATCTTTTTGCACTCCCTGTAATTGCCTATTTCATCATTTTCTGTTACTTACCAATGTTTGGTCTTGTAATAGCATTCAAAAACTATGTTCCCGTTCGCGGAGTATGGGGAAGCCAGTGGGCAGATATGTTTGGCTTCTATCACTTTTATAATTTCTTAACAAGTGATTTGTTCCTGTCTGTTGTTAAAAACACTGTTTTGCGTAACATTTACGTTTTGATTTTTGAATTCCCGGTTCCTATCATTTTTGCTCTTATGCTTAATGAAATCAAAAACCTTAAGTACAAAAAAGTTATCCAGACAGTTACATACCTTCCTCACTTTATTTCATTGGTTGTTATCTGCGGTATGGTTAACAGATTCTTCCGTAGCGACGGTATCTTAACATCGCTTATTGTTATGTTTGGCGGCGAAAGAATGAACTATATGATTGAACCTGGTTGGTTCAACATAATCTACATAGGTTCAGGTATCTGGCAGACAGTTGGCTGGAGCTCAATTATCTATGTATCAGCTCTTTCTTCCATCGACCAGGAACTTTACGAAGCAGCTGTTATCGATGGTGCAGGTAAATGGAAACAGACAATTCACATTACCCTTCCCGGTATTGCTTCAACAATCATTATTCTTCTCATTATGAGAATAGGCCGTCTTTTTAGCTCAGGTTATGAAAAGGTTCTTCTTCTTCAAACACCTCAAACGGCAAGTGTTGCCCGTGTTATTTCTTCTTATGTATATGAAGTAGGTCTTGGTGCAACAATCCCTGTTCCCAATGCTCTTTCACTTTCGACTGCGGTTGGTATTTTCTCATCACTTGTAAACATTCTTATGTTGTTCCTTGCAAATACCGTATCCAGAAAATTCAGTGAAGCAAGCTTATTCTAAAAAGGAGGATAATACACAATGGTATATAAACCAACCCTTGGAGAAAAAATCTTCAATGTTTTTAACATAATCTTCATGGCATTCATGATTATCATAACACTTTATCCATTTTGGTATTGTGTAACCTGTTCACTTTCTAAAGATATTGTTGGTAACTCAGCATCTCTTATGCTCTGGCCTAAAGGCTTAAGCTTTGCAGCTTATGCATCGGTGCTCGATCGTCCATCAATTATCACTGGTTATAAGGTAACACTCATTGTCGTTGTTGTTGCAACAACACTCAATATTATAATGACATCTATCGCAGCTTTTCTTCTTACAAGAAGAAATTTTGCCATAAAAGGCTTTCTTACATGGCTCATGCTCTTCACAATGTATTTTGGCGGCGGTATGATTCCTACATATGTTATCTATGCAAATATACTTCACCTTAAAGACACCTATGCAGTTCTTATTATCCCTGGTCTTATCAATGTATATAATATGATAGTTATGAGAACAAACTTTGCAGGTATTCCAATCAGCTTGGAAGAATCTGTTAAGGTAGATGGTGGAAATGATATGCATGTTCTTTATCATATCATTCTTCCTCTTTCAAAAGCTATCATCTCTGTTATGGTTCTTTATTATGGTGTTGCTCACTGGAACTCATGGTTCAATGCTATGCTCTATATCAATGATCCCAGTAAGCGTCCCCTCCAGCTCGAACTCCGTACAATCCTTCTCGAAAACCAGACAGGTGCCGACGGTAATGCTGCCGACAACATGGGTCTTGCAGAAAACATCAAGTTTGCCACAATTCTCGTTGCAACACTTCCTATTCTTGCAATCTACCCCTTCATTCAGAAATACTTTGTAAAAGGTGTTATGATTGGTGCCGTAAA